>NZ_CEXWTU010000003.1:0-65819 GCF_982758155.1 Marinagarivorans sp.
GACTTCAACGCGGGGCAATAAAAAATAGACCACAATGGGCAAGGGTAAACATGCGAGTGCGAGAGGGTAGGCGAGCTCAAACATGTGCCACCTCTACTCGTTGTTTTTGCTTATGGTTTTTTATCCAGTCGTGCAGGGTTTGTGTTAGCGGCTGATCGGGTGTTTGCTCTGTTACTGGTGCGTATAGCGAGGCTTGCCATTGGCGTGCACCGTCGGTATTAAATAGTGGCTTTTGTGTTTTGCTGTTAAGCCATTGCAGCCAAGCTTCGCCACTGGCGCTTGCAATATGGTGTCGTTCTTGAGGGTAAGCAGCAAGAGCAACTTGTTTGCTTAGGTGCATTAAAAATTGGCCTTGCGTTAAAGCGTTATCGAAATGTTGATTTTTAAGTGTGCTTAGCGCGTGTCGACGGTAGCGGTTGCGCTGGCGTTGTTGTACAAACAATGTCGAAGCAATAGCAATCCCGCTAAGACCTAAAGCAATTAGTGACCACCAACCCCATGCGAGCGGCCACAAGCCTACAGCGGCAGGTTCGATAATGTCGACCATTTGGGCCTTTATTTGCGCCAGCATTTGCGGGTCGAGAGCACTACCTGATGGCTGAGGGGGTTGTGAGGTCGCGGTCGGCGTCATTGTTGGCCTCCGGTCGTTTGAATGTTGTGCTTGTATTTTGCGCAAGAACGCTTGCCCAGTACGTCCAGCAACCAATTCTCGAGGTCGCCGGTGACGGGGGCTTTAACGCCAGTCACCATCGCTTGCAGACAGGCTGTTTTAATGGTGTTTTGCTGTTGTTCAAAATAGGCACCGTAGCGTTGGTTGATCGCTTTACTGTTGATCGTGGTGCGGTTTTCGCCATCACTAATCGTAAACAATCCTTTGGCGGGCAATTGGCTTTCCATCGAGTCATAGACATGCATAAAAGTGACATCGGCATGGCGCGCTAAAGTACACAGCGGAGCATTGATGCCCTGGCTGTCATGGCCATCGGAAATTAGGTAGACCATCGAACCGGGCCGAATGATGCGCTTACCATCTTCGATGAATTGTGTGAGTGAGCGACCAGAGCTTTGCGCCGGGTTGGAAAGCTGTTTGTTGGCATCTACCAGCGCATGTATTAGTGCCAGTACCGCATTTTTGCCTCGCTTAGGCCGTAAGTCCCACTCACCATGGTCACTTAAAATCATTGCTCCAATGCGATCACCTGCAGCGCACGCCGTCCAAGCCATGGCAACGGCTATGCGGGCCGCGTACACACACTTGAATTGATGCTGGCTGCCAAAAAACATGGACGAGCGCATATCGACCATTAGGAAAATGGGGCGTTCACGCTCTTCTTCAAATAGTTTGGTGTAGGGTTTTTGCGCACGAGCGGTAACGCGCCAGTCGATGGTACGGATATCATCGCCTGGTTGGTAGGGGCGCACTTCAGCAAAGCTCATGCCGCGCCCTTTGTAACGGGTCCGTACGTTGCCGGCCATAATAGATTGGCTGGCGCGGGCTTGCCCTAAACTCAATTTTTGCCCGAGTGGACGCAGGGCAAAAAGGTCTTTGGCTTGGCAATAAATTGCGGCGTTGTTAAAGAGTGACTCACTCATCATTATTACGCAACTGGCACTAAATCAATTAATCGATCAATCACTGCGTCGGTTGTTATGCCGGCCGCTTCAGCTTCAAAACTCAATAAAATACGGTGGCGGAACACGTCGTGAATAACGCACTGAATATTGTCTGGGCTAACGTAGTCTTTACCTTCTAACCATGCGTGTGCTCGCGAACAGCGGTCCAAGCTTATGGTGGCGCGGGGGCTTACGCCAAACTCAATATGTTTGGCGAGTTCGGGGTCGTAAGCGCCAGGGTTGCGGGTGGCGCCTACTAGCTGGACTAAATACTCTTCGACATTTTCGGCCATATATAAACTAAGGGCTTCATCGCGTGCATCAAACAGTGTTTTTTGGCTAATGGTTTCGGGTTGAGGTACGGGGTCTTTGCGAGCTTCGCTGCGATTGAGCCGTAAAATCTCACGCTCGCTGGCAATATCTGGGTAGCCTACACGCACATGCATCAGGAATCGGTCTAGCTGTGCTTCTGGCAGCGGATAGGTACCTTCTTGTTCTATCGGGTTTTGCGTTGCCATCACCAAAAATAATTCGGGCAATTTATAGGTGGCTTTACCGACGCTGATCTGGCGCTCGGCCATGGCTTCTAGCAATGCCGACTGCACCTTTGCCGGGGCGCGGTTGATTTCATCAGCAAGAACCAAGTTATGAAATATAGGCCCCGGTTGAAAGGTGAACTCACCCGTTTCGGGGCGATAAATATCCGTGCCGGTTACATCCGAGGGTAGTAAGTCTGGCGTGAACTGTACGCGATGGAACTCGGCTTCAATGCCATTGGCTAAGCTATTGATCGCTTTTGTTTTGGCTAGACCGGGGGCGCCTTCAACCAATAGATGTCCATCGGCCAGTATCGCAATGAGTAGTCTATCGACCAACTGCGGTTGACCAACAATTTGGCTGTTTAACCAAGTTTTAAGGGCGTTAATGGCATTTTGGGTCTCTGACATGGTGCGAAAATCCTATGGTCAAAAAAAGTTTTGTCGAGCTGTTTGCATCACTAATAAAGCGCTTAACCTGAAGCCAATAGGCTTGCGGGATGACTAGACTCGCAATATTGGCGCGAGTTCCCTTACGTTAGCTATGCTTATATGAATGCAAACGCTCACGATTACAACGTATTGGATCTAATAGGTTGTGGTATCTGAGGGCGGTTAATGACAAATTCAATGCTCTTGGTGGGCGGAGGTTTACATGTCGACGGACAAACTCAATTCCTCTAACGACAATACTTTGCACGATAAAGCGCTAAAGATAATCTCAGATCATTATGATATTGGCGACAGTGCTGAAGCCTTAGGTGCATTTTTAAAAAAAGTGCGCCTGGCTTGGCCAGTAGAAGAAATGCATGATCGCAGTGCCGAAGATCATGGCCATTGCTTGTATGGCGTATGGCTTGCTTTTCAAAAGGCTTTGAAAACACAAGAATCGATAATGTCGTTGAAGATACCGAGTGTGGAGGAGGAGGGCTGGGCCTGTCATCGCACCGTGATGCATTTAGTTTGGCCTGATAGTCCATTTCTTGTTGATACCCTGCGTATGACGCTGAACGAGCTTGGCATTAGCCTGCATTTGTTGGCCAGTGCCGTTATTACCGATGAAAGTGGGGGTCGAGCCGTTGTGTATGCAGAGCTGGGCTTGTTAACTGATCAGGAAGGTAACGATTTTAAAGTAATGCTTTCGAGTGCTTTGTCTGAACTCGCGCGTGTTGTGGAAGATTACCCCAAATTGGTGAAAAGAACACAGGCACTTCAAGAGCAGTTAAATGCTGAGGGTAGTGCCGGTAGCCAAGAAGCCGCTGCATTACTCAAGTGGTTGGAATCTTCACATTTTACCTTTTTAGGTTATCGCGAGTTTAGCTATGCCTCCGGCAGTCTTGATAGCGTTAAAGAGAGGGCGCGAACGCGATTAGGTTTATGCCGAAATACAGAGGGTTCGGGTAGCTCTCCTGCGTGCGACACACCCGTACCTGCTTTTTGCTCGGGTGATATTTGTAAGGATGCCTTGATATTCACAAAGTCCCCACGTATTTCGAGAGTTCACCGTGCTGTTTATCCCGATTGTATTGTTATTAAGTTATTTAATGACGAAAAAGTACTCGTCGGTGAGGGGCACCTTGTTGGATTTTTCACTTATGCGGTAGGGCAGGCTACGCCGTCGACAATTCCTTGGATTCGCCAAAAGCTGAAAGTTGTCACTAAGGCCAGTGGACTGCCTAAAAACACCTATGGCTTCCGCACGCTGCGACGAGTTGTTGAAGGCTTTCCCCGCGATGAACTTTTCCAAGCCTCATCAGAAGAGCTCACGCATACGTTACTGGGCGTGTGCCGTATTAACGAGCGCAAGCATGTGCGTTTATTTTTGAGGGTTAACCCCTATGGCCGATTTGTCACAGCTTTGGTCTATGTGCCACGCGATGTCTATAGCACGCGCGTTAGAATTAAAATTGAGGAAATATTATCGAAGGCATTGGGCAGCGAGGCTGTTGAGTCGACAACATTTTTCTCGGAGTCGGTTCTTGCGCGTGCCTACTGTGTGTTCAAATTACCGGAGGGTACTCATATCAATGTGCAGAAAGATATTGATGTAGCTGCACTACAAAATGAAATTAGTACGATAGCCACAGGTTGGCTGGAGCGGTTAGAAACGGCTTTGATTGAAGCCAAAGGTGATAAATATGGTCTGCCATTGTGCCGTCGCTATAGTCCGCTGCTGTCTTTGGCCTACCAAGATGCTTACGATGCGCGTGCGGCCGTAGGGGATATTGATTTGTTTGAAAAAACATTTGCCTCTGGCGATATCGCCATGCATGTTTTCAAACCCCAAGGTAACGCTAAAAATCAACTTCGCTTTAAAGTAGTTAATAAAGGTGAGCCTTTAGCGCTGTCGGATGTTATCCCTATATTAGAAAATTTGGGTGTGCGCGTGTTAGGGGAAAATCCATATTGTATCCGAGCCAAAGATGAAGCCGATAACATTTGGCTACACGATTTTACGCTTCAACTATTACAGACGGATATCGAGCTCAATCAAAATTTCAAAACACGTTTCAGCGAAGCATTTTATGCCGCTTGGCACGAAAAAATTGACAATGATGCGTTCAATCGTTTAGTCCTCGGGGCTCAAATAGCGTGGCGAGATATTGTGGTATTGCGCGCCTATGCCGCCTATTTTAAACAAACATTATTTCCGTTAGATATGGATGTAATGTCCGGTGCATTACTGCGGCACGGCAATATCACACAACAGTTAATTCGATGGTTCTATTTGCGTTTTGATCCTGCTCAGCAATTGCAAAATGAAAATCAACAAAATGATATTAAAGCTAACGATTTGCGCTGTAATACTCTCGTTAAAGAGATTAGCGATTCACTCGATTCGGTAAGTAGTTTGGATGATGATCGTGTTTTTCAGCGATTTCTAGATGCCTTTAAAGCAACGTTGCGAACGAATTTTTTCCAAAATACTGGGCCGCGCGTTTGTGTGGATACTCTGGTATTAAAATTTTCCCCTGCCAAAATGGCTGAAGTTCCTGCACCTAAACCCAAATATGAAATTTTTGTTTATTCAACGCGGGTAGAGGGCGTGCATCTACGTACCAGCATGGTTGCGCGGGGAGGTTTGCGTTGGTCCGATAGATTGAACGATTATCGTACTGAAGTGCTGGGGCTAGTGAAAGCTCAAGCGGTAAAAAATGCCATTATTGTGCCTAGTGGTGCAAAGGGCGGCTTTGTTGCTAAAAACTTGCATCAGTTTACTGGTCGCTCGGCTATGCAAACAGAAGGCGTTGCATGCTACAAGTTATTTATTCGAGGACTTTTGTCTGTCACCGATAATCTTATTGATGGCAAGGCTGTCTGTCCTGAGGGCGTTGTTGCTATTGACGGCTCCGACCCTTATCTCGTAGTTGCTGCGGATAAAGGCACGGCCACATTCTCTGATACTGCCAATGAGATTTCCACGGAATACGGACACTGGTTAGGGGATGGTTTTGCGTCTGGCGGCAGCCAGGGTTACGATCACAAAGCGATGGGCATTACGGCAAAAGGCGCTTGGGTTTCTGTTCAGCGGCATTTCCGTGAAAAGAATATTGATATTCAAACGCAGGATATATCCGTCGTAGGTGTAGGCGATATGGCCGGTGATGTGTTTGGTAATGGTATGTTGTTATCGGAGCATATTCAGTTAGTTGCAGCCTTTAATCACATGCATATTTTTATTGATCCGAACCCTGATGCTGCCAGTAGTTTTAAAGAGCGCGAGCGCTTATTTAAAACCCCAGGTTGCTCGTGGGAGAATTACGATAAAACACTGCTTTCTGACGGAGGGGCTATTTTTTCTCGGCATGCGAAGTCTATTGTTTTGAATGACGCTATTCGAAAACGATTTTCCATTGATGAAAAATCATTAACGCCGAATCAATTTATGTGCGCGTTGCTTAAATCTGAAGTCGACCTTATTTGGAATGGCGGTATTGGTACTTATGTCAAAAGCATGAAAGAGAGCCATGCTGAAGTGGGTGATAAGGCCAATGATGCTCTGCGTGTGAACGGTAATGAATTACATTGTAAAGTGTTTGGTGAAGGCGGTAACCTAGGAATGACGCAGCTCGGGCGTATCGAGTTTTGCTTAAACGGAGGCGCTTGCAATACCGATTTTATTGACAATGCTGCTGGTGTCGATTGCTCTGACCATGAGGTGAATTTAAAAATACTGTTACAGCGCGTTATTGATAATGGCGAGCTAACTGAAAAGCAACGCAATCAATTGCTCAAAGATTACACCAGTGAGATATCCGAAATTGTCTTGAGTCATAACTTTGCTCAAACGGAATGTTTAAGTCTGGCTCAGCGCCAAGTTGATAAGCGTGCCGGTGAATACCGTAAATTTATTGGTTACTTAGAAAAACATGGAGGCCTTAATCGTGCGTTAGAATTTTTACCGGAAGATCATGCCTTGGGTGAGCGGTATGAGCGTGGTGAATCACTCACACGTCCCGAGTTGGCGGTATTGTTAAGTTATGCCAAGGTCATGCTTAAAGAGGGCTTAACTAAAACGCAACTAATTGACGACCCAACGTTACGTGATACTGCATTTATGGCTTTTCCTAAGTTGGCGGGGGAACGCTTTAGTGTTGAAGTTAAAGAGCATCGCTTGCTTAAAGAGGTTGTGAGTACTCAGCTTGCGAATGATTTTATCAATAACTTGGGGATTACGGCGGCATATCGATTCCTTTCTTCAGGTAATGTGAGTTTAGATGATGTTTTTACGGCGTATGTTGTGGCAAGGGAAGTTTTCGATTTACAAGCGTTTAATGAATACTTGCAAAGCTTGTGTAATCAAGTACCCGAGGAAATCCTGTATACCTTAAAATCCAAAATGATTCGCCGTGTACGCCGAGGCGTGCGTTGGTTTTTACGTAATAGTGATAAAAGCGGAACTACGCAAGAACAATTAGATAGATTAAAGCCGTTACTCGGTGAGATTGCGAGCTCCATTGAAGTTGCTTTGGTTGGAGAGCTAAAGGCTTCTTGGACACAAAGGTTTGACGATTATATAAAGCTTGGGGTTAACCATCACTGGTCAACAATTTTAGCCATGCCAGATAACTTGTTTGCAGGGCTGGGTGTTGCGAGTGTCCAGCAAAATACGGGGTATGAGTCGGCATTGTGTTCTCGTGTATTTTATGGTTTGCACAGTCATCTACGTATTCGAAGTATTGCAGGTGCGGTGTCTGAAATGGCCGTTCACTCACCGTGGCAGGCAATGTCTAGAGAAACGTTATTAGAAGATATAGAAATTCAGTTGCGCTCAATGACCGAGGCGCTGGTCCACAATATCGATAGTGAGAATAATATTATGCCGCAGCTGGAAGCTATGCTACCGGCGCTAGCCGTTGAAAAATGGTGGGCTTGGCTCTCTGATTTAGCACACGAGAAAGATCAAGAGGACATATCACTCTTTCATGTGAGTTTACGCCAGCTCGTAAATTTGTCTGAAGCGGTTACTGTCTTTGTTTTGAATGAACAAGGAGGGAGTGAGTCTTAGGCAGTTTGATCGTGTGGTTCAGGGGGATATCCCGGAACCCGCGTGAGTTGGCTTGATGTATGCAGGTATTATATCTGAGTGTCTACAGCGTCTAGTGTTTCCCATAAGTCTTTAGGCAGGTTAAGTTCATTTAATATGGGCGCTAATTTATTCCTGTGCGATTTTGGTGTGGTCGCATACATTTCGCTTGCAAGGTTAGCCTGGTATAGCAGGTGGCCATATGCACTCAGTTCAGATTTTTCGTTTAATCCAATTTGCTGTTTTAACGCAAGGCAAATATCTTCTGGTAAATCCCAATCACAAGCAATAATGTAACTTAAGTGAGCGGATATCTTTTTCATCGTCGGCGCAAATGCACTATGTCCTGGCGATTCGGCGGTTTCATTAAGTTTGAACTGTTTACACAGCTCGCTGAATAATGTGATTTTGCCAATATCGTGCACTAGCCCCATGAGATAAACTTTGTATCTATCCAGATTTCTACTTTTGCCAATGACCTCGCACGCAACGGCACAGTTGAGTGAGTGTACCCATAGGCGTTGCCCCGTTTGGCTAAAGTAGGGCGATTCCCGCTGAATAATGGGCTGCATGACGGCTGCCGATAAAACAGAGCGCAGCCCCTGTATTCCCAGTTTGACGACCGCGCGGTCAATTTCATCAATGTGCGCGCCTACCGGGTTGAAATAGACGCTGTTGGCCAGCTTGAGGACAGCAGCACTCATGACGGGGTCTTTGATGATAATGGCCACATAGTCCTTCGCGGAGCTTGTGGGGTCTCTTAGGCTTCGTAGTAACTTAGGGATTACCGAGGGCAGGCGCGGAATTGCATGCGCCCGCTGCTCTTTTTTCCTTAAAGTGCTAATGACAACTTCAATAACCAGCTTTTGTGGAATGTTGAGTTCGGCATCGTTACTGCCTTCAAATAGATACTGGTAATAAATCTGTTTACAGCGCGCAAGCGTGAACTCGCCGGCTTCAATCACTTCGTATTTAGTGAATAAAGCTTCAGTCTTACCTGTATTTTTATTGAGTAGCTTTCTAAATAAACTGCCAACAGACATGGGGCATGCTCAAATTTAGTGACAATAACGGACAGAAAATTAATTTTAAACATCGTTAAAGTAGTTTTCTGACAACTTAAGGACACCTCTAAAAAATAGTCATTTTTTCGTTATTACAATGATTTTCCGCCCGGATAACCCCGATTCACGTGAGGTCAATGAGGATTCAAAGACGGAGCTAACGCTGCTATCGCGAAAAAGTGCATTTTAGGGATGCTCTAAATACTAAGTTTAGCTCTCTTAAGCCATAAGGTCAGGATATTGATAAAAAACACGATGTTGAGCTGTGATGTGAGTAATGTTTTATCGGCTAAATCTTGATTTCGAAACTCTTTCTTCTTTGCCAAAGCGTTAAATACTTTGGTGATTATTCGCCGAAGCTATGCTTGCTCTTCAATCCATTGACCTTATTTATAGCGACTCCCTATATAGCTGTCATATCTAAAAACGGGCTTCCTTGCAGTCTTTTATGCTTAATCGGATAAACTATTAATGCCTCGCTCTAATGCGGCACAATAATGACGTTATCTTTTTTAATTTAGCCCAAATGCGCGCGAGTGTTTTTTTTGACGCCACTAATGGTGTGATTTTCACGCTATCTGCGTCCATCTTTAATTCTGGCCAGTTGTCTTTATAAGTTCGCCGAATGCTCGCGGCTCTTATATCTTTAATTTGTAATAACAAGGCGAGCTTCTCCGATGAAACATAATCCCCACCAGTATCGCAATAGCAAAGGATTTAGCATTGTTGAGCTATTGATTGTTATTGCGATTATGGGCTTGGCGTTAGTAAAGGGAATTCCTTTCACCATGGATTGGGTTAACAGTGCGCGGGTAACGGAAACTGAGTCGGCATTGGTTGAGGCAATTGGTTTTGCTAAAGCGAAGGCACTAAGAAACTCTCAAGGGGTGATTAGTGGAGGCGCAGTAACGGCTGTGTGTTATAGCAATGGCGGTCTTCGCGTTGTTGAGGCCGCTGATAGCTCATCCCCGGCGCAATGTGTCGGCGGTTCAACTCAAATTTGGACATTAACCCTAGCGGGTAATGTTGATGTGGTCATTCAAAATAACCAATTCGCCTGTTTGTGTATTGATGCCAAAGCGCAGTTTACGCAAAGCGGCGGCTGTAATGCGTGCTCAACGAATACTACGTTCGCTTTAACGTCTGGAGGTATCAGTGACTCGGTTGAAATTTATTAAAGCAGTATTGCCGGCCCGTATTGGCGGAGACTTTCTGATTGAGGCAATGATTGGCGTATTGCTTATGGGGATTGTGGGAGCCGGAGTCACTTTTGTGACCTCAAGGGTTTCAGTGAGTCAGCAAAATATGGCGATGCAAGAAATTGTTATCGGTGAGTTAAGGGGAATGTTATTGGCCAATGGTGCAGGGGAGAATATTTGCGAATTTCAACAAGCCGCTTGGTTATACATACCTAATAATGAAGTTTTGCGTGTTAACGTTTTTGGTTGTGGTGCAAATGCCGTTGCGAATGTGGGTGGAGTTGAAATCAGTAGTATTCAAACGCCTATTACGTTGTGGGTTGATTCCCCGAGTATGGGGACTATTCGGGTTGGCGGTGCTTTAATTGCGGAAGAGGGGTAAGTGTTATGCGGACCCTATTGAAGCGCCAAGTGGGCACAACATTAATTGGTTTGATGATAGGGCTGTTAGTTTCTGTCGTTGGAATTTTAGCGAGTTTAAGTCTATATAAAACCTTAGTTTCTGTTGCCACAGGAGCCAAGGTTGATGCAATGCATGATGGTCAATTAGCAACTACCTTATTGGCGATACAGTTACGGGTTCAAAATGCAGGGTTCGGTTTAGATTCCAACACGGTAAATATTAATATTACCTCTTTCGATAGTGATAAAAATCTATTTTGGCGATACAAAGTGGATGGCGTAACGACTTGCGAAGGCTTAAGGCGATATCCGCGAACAGTCAATGGGGCGCAAGGTTTTGCGCTTGATTATATGACGGCGACTGAAGACTCCTGTGCTGATGATGTTGCACTCAATAGCATGACTTGGATGTCGGTATCGACCCTTTCGGTATTCTCTAAGAATGTAACGGATATTGTTGATTTTTCTTTATCTCAGCAATCTTGCTCACCTTATGGCATGGATGATTCTGGTGATTATTTTGTATTAACGTTGTCCGGAAGAACTGCCGCTAATATCGAGGGCGTTATTACAAATGGTAACCCTCTTGAAAATACAGAGCTAAAACTTTGCCTTCCCAATATTCGCAGCGCATAAATAACCCTGAGGTATCGGCGTGAAAAATAGACAAACAATTAATAATCAAAGGGGTTTAGCAACGGTACTCATTGTATTACTTGTCGGTGTCTCGATGACGGCGATTGCGATGGGTTTGGCTCGCTCAGTCAAAAGTACGCAGCACAAACAGGTCGCGGTACATGCGGCAACCCATGCGCAGTCGGCGGCTTGGTCTGCTGTGCATATTTTTAAAGAATATTTAAAGGTGCTAGATTACGACGACGTTGCACAGATACCGGCCAATACGGTTATTCCTATATCTTTAGCTGGGGCACCGCAAATATTTTCTGCCGTGATTGTTGCCGTGGACAATACGTTAAAAGATAGCGATGGTATTCGTGTTACCGCAAACATTAAAGCTTACGATAGTGCGGCAAAAGCGAGTTCATCGATACAAGTGATTTACCGAGTGGTTAATGCTGTGTGCGACTTATGTCAGTTGCTTCAGGCGAATATTGATCTTTTTGACGATACTTCATTGGGTGGTGATATTGAGATAAAAGCACCGATAGGAACTCCAGCAACGGTTAATGTTGAAGGTGATGTTAGTGCACTTAATATTGCGTTAATTGGTGTGACTTATCTGAATGCGACTGGGGATGTCACGCTAGGGAGCGCGGTGCCTTTGGAGGAGGTTTTCACTAACGGTAATTTGTTGCTAGATGGCGCGGCTAATGTCAACAAAGCTTCGGCGCTGGGAACGGTTACATTAAAAAATGCGGGAACAGCTGAGCTTGTGTATGCCAATAGCGATTTATCCTTAGCTGGCGGCAGGGTTGGCGTCGCCAATACGCTAGGTTCTGCGGATTTAATCCAATGGGCATTCTATGGCTCAATCCTCGCGCAAGGGGATGTTGATGTTTCTGCTCCCGTAGACAAAGTCCAAACCCGGGGAGATGTTATTTTACGTGTGTGGGCCGATGCTAGAGATATTAAAACGGAGAAAACACTAACCTGCCCAGATACTAGCTGGAATTTACATGATTCACTGGTGGCTAAAGTGGCATTAATCAATTGTCCTGGGCTATCAGCCGAAGTGGTGGAGGGGGGGGAGGTTAATGTTCCCTTGATGGAGGAGTTGGAGCCCTTTACTCGCGTTAAGCCCCAGATTGACGTTTGGACGGTGAAGTCTGAAGCCAATTATGTCTTCGAATACATCAGTGGAAATATTCGTGTCACGGTCAAAAATATAAACACAATAGCTGACGGCACTTACTATGTTGGTTCTTATCCTCATGATGGCTTGCGTGATCACCGAGATTATTTGTGTGATGCGATTAATGGTGCTGGACAATGCACTTCGCCTACCGCTAGAACTAAAACGATATGCCAGGGGTATTCAACATCGAATAGTTGTTTTAGCTATGATCAGCCTTCGAAAACATGGACGATTGAGGGGAAAAATATAGTGCCAGGTGTTGTGTGGTTTGATGGTAATTTAAATTTATCAAATGGTGAGTACTACAATACTTTTGCTGCTACAGGAAATATCGTGACATCGGGTGCGATGAAAAATTATGCCCCCAATTTTATTGGCTACAACGCGACCTGTGCTCTGGCGTATCCACTTTCCCCTTCAACTGATTTTGCGAACCTTTATCCAGAGCAATTGTGCGATCAAGATTTAAGTGTTATGCGTTATTCTCCATTAACAAACATTGTACTGATGGCCGGCGGGAATGATCCATTTGCTGGAGGAGTATACAAGGGTGGCAATATTACGTTGGCTGCTGCTAATGAATTGTTCGGCACAGTGTTGGCAGGTAATAATCTTGTGACTGGTGGTGATACAATTGTGCATGGATATGTGTCTGCGGCCGCGAATGCAATTGGAGTTGGTGCAAATAACTTGGCGGGGAAAACAACGATTGACCTTGATAATTTGCCGGCCACATATCGGCCGGATGAGGTGCCAGACTTTGATGGTGGCTCATGCTCAAGCGCTTGTATGCCACCGTCAGAGGGAGCTGAGGTTTTGTGGACCCGGTACTTGTGATAACACCAAGGCGGCATTAATAAATGCCGCCTTGGCTTTTCGTGTCACTCCTTGTTTTTGTTGCCACCTACTTTTCGCTTTAATTCATCGATATCTAAAATAATGACATGCTTTTTATCGAGTGCGATTAGTCCGCTTTTGTGAAAGCGCCCCAAGACACGGCTTACGGTTTCAATCGTGAGGCCAAGATAGTTGCCGATGTCGGAGCGCGCCATGGGCAAATAAAATTCAACTGCGGATAACCCCCGTTGGCTGTTACGTTGTGAAATGCTTAAAAGTAAGAACGCCAGTTTTTCATCTGCACTATTTTTACTTAATAAGCCAATAAGTTCTTGGTCACTAGCAATTTCCTTCCCCATTATTTGGAAAAAACGACGTTGTAAGTTAGGGATTTTAACGCTCAAATCTTCTAATTGATGAAAAGGTATTTCGCAAACCGAGCTTGTTTCTAGTGCGATAGCCATATTGCTGTGAGTGCTTGTTGCGATACCGTCCATGCCTAATATTTCGCCAGGTAAATAAAAACCGGTGACTTGCTCTTCTCCATCGGTAGAGACAGTAACGGTTTTAAATGAACCGGAGCGTACAGCAAAAACAGACTTAAAAGCATCGCCAGCAAAATAGAGCTTGTCGGACTTGTGAAGGGGGCGGCCACGTTGAACAATGTCATCAAGTTGATTGATGTCATTGCGTAGAAGGCTAATAGGTAAGCAAAGATCCCCTAAACGACATTCTCCGCAGTTGACTGGTGAACCGGTATTGCAGTGTGCTTTCATCGCTATCTCTTATCTGAACTTGGAATCCATTTGCCACGCATTTTACAAGGCTTAGTAAGTAGACAAAAGGTGTGATTGAAAACTTTGCGCAATAACAGTCTAAATACCGTTTGGTTCGGGATGATTGCACCAAAGGTGTAGCCTATTAGGGGTAGCAGTAGGCTGTCGAAACAATCTCTTTTGGGCCAAATCAGTATCCCGAAAATGACTGTGTGGCCATTTTATGGGCCGCTCAAGCCATCTACGACTTTGTGCTCCTGCCAAAGTCTATCCCTACGCATCCATACTAGGGCCAGGGCTATCGCTCTATGATCGCAGCAAGTTCTAGTGTTTTATTGGCTTTATCGCCGACGTTGTGAAAATCGCCTATAAAACAAAGGGGCTAAACGAAAAGGGGCCGAATAACAGGAATTGAATACTTTTTGAACTCAATGCTTTGCAGCCCTTATGGAGAGCACCTTAACTAGTAATAACGGCAGGAAATACATAGAGCGATAGCCCTGATACTAGGGCTGGGTGCTATACAAGCGCTCCCGGCGCTTCAATGCCAAAAAAATAACCCCGCAGCCATATTTCAAGCTCATTTTCTGGCGATTTAGTCATGATGAAAAGCGAAAATTGAAATTTCGACAATAACAGCATCCAAATGCTAGAAATTACTCATCTTAGGTAAAGTCAATATTTCGACGGCCTAGGGTAGCGGTCTTGGATTAGAGGTTAATTTTTGTGGTTGCGTAAGATGTATCCATATCAATAAATACTGCTTTTTGGGATTCTTTCCCCTAGGTGCTCTTGAATTAGCGAGGGAGCCATTATTCGTTTCGGTGAGAATTCGCTCCCACAAGAAAATAAATTATTTTTTGTGACGCAGCTCAAGATAATGACTTTAAGTCAAGAATTTGTCACCCCAATCAACGCATCCATTGATTGGGGTGGAGGGCCGGGTTATTGTCATTAGTGAGCACGTAACGTGTTCACTAATGACACATTAAAGGACAATTTTATGAACTTCCGAACCCTCAAAGCTTGTGGCTTAAGTGCTGCGCTAATGTTGGCTGGATCAGCATCGTTTGCTGAAAGCCTAAACCAAGCTGCTCTCCTTCCTAGCGGTGATACCTTTCAATTTGGTTTCGCCTCTATCCCGAATATTCGGGTTAGTAATGCACCTGCTGATACTGACTATAATCGCAGTGCAATGCTCCATGATGGGTCTACTTATCGCTTATATTTCTTTAAAGAAGGTAGTCAGGATACCATCTATCAATTTGGCTTTAATGGCAGCACCTATCAATATGGGCATAATTCGATTGCGCAATTACGTATCACGAACAAGCCCGTAGATGCTAACCCGGAAGATTTTTCGATGCTACATGATGGTTCTGTATATCGTTTATATATGCTGAGTTATGACCAAACTACAGTCTATCAATTCGGTTGGAATGGCTCTACCTACCAGTATGGGCATCGGTCAATCCCTGCAATTCCTATTGCCGGCACACCTTCTGATGCTGATAAGTCTCGCTGGGCAATGCTTCATGATGGTCAAAACTATCGCTTATATTTTGCCAAGCAAGGTGTTTCAGATAAGATTTACCCGTTTGCATGGAATGGCAGTTCGTATGAGTTTGGTTTCGATTCGCCTAGCATTATCGATTTAGACTCAGTTCCGACAAATAGTAATACTGATACTATGAATATGTTACACGACGGGTCGCGCTCTCGATTCTATTACATGGCCCCATAAGACATTACTGATATTTAGTGTGTGCGACATAAGCTTTAGAGTCTAAGGGCTAGGTTTGAGGGGGCAATACTTCATCCGCTAATGCTATGTCGCCACTTACCATCGTTGCTCAATGAGTTACATGCCCCGGCATGCGACCCTTTAAGCGCCTCGATAAGAAAGTCGAACTATTCATCTAATTGGCCAAGCTATTATTGCCTTGTAGTGGTCAACCCTTATGCTCCTCTATTACTGTTTATTTTCTGCGTCAACCTAATTTGCCACTTCCGTGTGGCGGTGCAATGCCTAATAAGAGGCTTCTTTCTCGATGCGTTACTTGCTGATCGACTTCCGTGTAGGCCTTGGTATGCGCGCCTTCGAGCGCCTTATTGAGAAAGCAGGCGCCCTCGTCTAATTGGGCAAGCTATTATTGTCCTGCCCCATACTTGCTGTTGATGTGAATGCCTCCCCCTGCAGTCTAATTCACTGCAACCTCTATTTGACGGCTGTTGCGCGGGTGGGAGTTTAGTGGCGGCGAGTCGGGCGTTCGGGCATTTCATGTTGGCGCAGAGGCCTTCAGGGTTAAATGGCGCCAGTCATCATTGGTCGTTGCGGGAACATAATGTCGAGGAGTGGCTGCAGAGGCATGCGGAGCTTTGAGTGATGAGGATTGCATGTCGAATCAAGTGCTGCTGATTAAATAGTCTCCCCTCACTCATTGTGTGACATAGATTCCTTCCTTACTGGTATGCGTCCGCTTTGAGTTTAAAGTATGATGGTGTATTTGGTTGCCCTCAAATAATCTCAAGTCGTTACCGAGATATCGATCATCATCTTGGTATATGTTTCGGCTGTTTCGTTTTTTTTGGGGGAGAGTGTTATTTACTAGTCGCCTAGTCTTTGCAATTCATTGCTAAAGATATTAACGCCATATTATGGCTTGACTGGTTAATGGCTGCATTTTTTACACTGAGGCAAGCTGACTTAATATGGTATTTATCCGATCTAATATATTGGTTCTTTGTATGGTCTTCATTTCTGGTTTTTCAGTCATGAGCGTTGAGATGCTCGGAGGGAGGATATTAGCCCCATATTTTGGCGGAAGCGTCTATGTGTGGGGGAGTTTAATTTTTACATTTATGGTTGGGCTCTCTTTGGGTTATGGGGTTGGTGGGCGCTTGTCGATGCGCTTTTTTGGCATAAAAGTATTGGGGCTTTTGTTATGCATGTCTGCCGTGCAGGTGTTGATGATTGAGCTCTTTTCTGATGGGGTGCTCGTTTTCACTTTTAGTCAAACAAGTGATCCTCGCTCGGGTTCTTTGTTAGCGGCCTTGGCTCTCTACTTATTGCCGACCGCAACGTTAGGGGCATTGTCTCCCGTGGCGATTAGAACAATCTCTAGCGAGCTACATAAGGTAGGCAGTAGTGCAGGTAACCTTTATTTGGTTTCAACATTAGGTTCTGCCGTAGGTACTCTCATTACAGCTTTTTGGTTGGTTGCTTTATTTGAGGTGAAAACAATTATGTATGCCAATGCTGCAGCACTTATCTTGGCTGCCGGTTTGTGCTTATTGAAAAATAACAAAGGGGATGCGCAATGATTTCGAAAAGAACTTTAGCGACTTATGGATTTTGGGCCTTGTGGGGCTTGATTTTTATTATGGCAGTTTCAGTCGAGAAAGGGTTGGCTCAGTCAAAAATCTTAAAGGAGTATAAGTCTCTCTATAGAAACGTCACAGTTATCGAGACCGCACACACTCGTTGCGTTCGACTTAAAAATAAAAAAAATCCGTTTAATTCCCAGAGCTGTCTAAATTTATCTCGCCCCCATGAGTTACTTTTCTTTTACTCGCAGGCAATGATGGCTGCCTTGAGCACTCAGAACGATGGCATAAAAATTCTCAGCGTTGGGTTGGGTGGTGGAACCATGCCAAGGGTTATAGAAAGTTATTTTAAAAAGGCTGACATTACAACTGTGGAGATCGATTCCAAAATGTTCGAAGCTGCAGAGGAGTTTATGCAGTTTAAGACATCAGCAGCAAATAGGGTTGTCATACAGGATGCGCGCTATTTCATTCGTAAGCAGGGATATGCCAAGGTCCAGTATGATGTGGTTTTGCTTGATGCTTTTAATGGCGAATATATACCGGAGCACCTAACGACTAGAGAGTTTCTTGAAGAGGTAAAGAAAATTCTCAAACCTAATGGGTTACTACTTTCGAACACGTTTTCATTTCGAGACTTTTACAATTCAGAGTCCGTGACTTACGAGGCTGTATTCCCTGATTTTTGCGCTTTTAAGTCAGCGAGTGCACGCACTGTCGTTGCATTTAATGGCGCCAAATGCGACGCAAAGAAATTAAGTGCTGGAGTCGAGAAAAATTTCTCTACGCTTAGCCCTTACATTCAGAATGTGAAAAATATTCATCGCAGTATTACCGATCAAAAGGATTGGGATGGTAGCGCGAGAATTTTCACTGACGAATTTTCACCGGCTAATCTCTATAATGCTCACTAGGCTGGCGGCCAAGTAGGCGCCCAGCGTGCTCGCTGCCATATCCCTCTATGGTCTCAGCGTGTGGAGGCTATTGCGCCAGTGTTGGCGGGGAGCGCGTCTTTGCCTCTAAAGGTCAAGCGCTTCGCGTAAGGCCTTTAGCTTTTTTAAGCTATCAGCTTTATCAGGGGAGGGCTCAGGTTTGTGCGTTATTACGTGTTCTGGTTCTAGGGTGAGCTCTTCACCCGCGCGAACGCGCTCGCAGAAGTCTTGGTATTTTCGTTTGAAGATGGGGTAGGCAATATTCTCGGTGCTTGTTTGCAGAAAATACCAATCACAGGCTTTGCCCGTGTGATAAACCACGGGGTGGCTCCAGCGGTAGCGCGCCTTGGGTGATGGGGCGCGACAGGCTTCTATGTAGGCGCTGTGTACATCCGGTAGTTTCGCGGTATCGCTTTGAGCTTCACAATGGCGAATCATGGTGTGTAGCGTAGGCAAAAAATCACTGGTTTCAAGTATCGCTTTAGCGGCGCGCAAGAGTGTTGCAGGGTTGAAGCGGGAAAGTTCGCCAAACCACAGCTTTTTAATCTGTGTAAGTTCGGCTTCGGTACTAAAGGCTTTAAAGAATTGCGCGTGGTAATTCAGGCGAAAAAGTGCAAACACCTGGTTGATGGCATCGATAAACTGTTCGCGTGAAGGGGCTTCTTGTTTAGTCTGCCCAGCTTCGGTCGGTAACGAGTGCTTCAAGTGACATATCTCGTGTTGATGATTGGTTAGTCGCTGTTGCTTCAGCAGAATTTTGTGCCCAGCGGCGTTTCACGTACTGCAAAAAGCGTGTATTCCACGAGCTATGAGCTTGATTGCTGTCGCGCCAGTAAATGACAAATTCAGGAATCAGCTGATGAGCAAATTGTAAATCAATATTCGCCAGTCGCAAAACATCGTACACATCTCGCGATGGCTGCCAGCCGCCGGGAATGCGTTTTGGCGTGGTGTCGTGTTCTAGGGTAGAGCTAAAGCGTGCCCACTGGCGGTTAACGTGATCGCGAAACCGTCGATTCCAGTTATCACAGCTACCGCCTTGTTCTCGCCAATAAAGAACAAACTCAGGTACAGCGTCTTCAATAAATTCTCGGCGAATACTAGCGTGCCGTGTCAGTACATCCATTGCGTCTTCACTGGGGCGCCAGTCTTGGTGCATGAGCGTTGTTTGTGGGCGCTGGTGTTTTTGAGACTGAAAATCACGCCATTTATGGATGATATGGTTAAAAAATTTGGATTCCCATGAGCGTGCAGGCTCGTTGCGTTCTCGCCAGTAGGTGATGAACTCGCCGACTTGGTTTAGCGCAAAGGTGTCCGGGATGTTGTGCTGCGCAAGTTGATTTAGCGTGTCTCGCTCGGGCTGCCAATGAGGGGCGATGATATTGGGGCTCAAGGCTTGTGGTTGTGTATCTGTTGCGGCAACTTGTGTTAGGCCATGGGCTTGAGTGGTTGCGTTGTTATCGCTAAGTTTGAAGGCAAACTTCAGTATTTGGCTTTGATTAAAGGGCGCCGATGCAATAACAATGAGGTTGGCTTCGCGTAAATTTGTGCATAGGCGCTGTACATCTTTAGCTGCCCAGAATGGTGCGGCTATAGATAGCTGTGCTTGCGTTGCGGTAAACCAGGTAAAGCCTTGCTGAGCATTACCGACAAGCCGCAGCGATAATTGTTGTAGCACAGTCACCATCAGAGCCTCTTCTACGCCCAGCTTTACCGCCAGTGATGGCGAAAGTGTTAGGGGTATCTCCGGGAGTGTTTGCACCCCTGTGCCGTGAGAGTTTTGAGTCGTTTGTGAGTGGTTGTTCATAAGTAAGGGGGCTTGGCTAAAGCATTTAATATTTGGTCGGTTTTTGGGGCCTATTGACCCGCTGTAACTCTACAGTGTGGACGATCAGCTTGAAATGGATGCAATTGTACCAGCCTAAAGACATTCTCGCTGCGCCGCAGGTCGAAATCTGATTCACTCAAATCATTGACATTTTTTCGAAATGTTAGAATTTTGTTGGAAAAGGCTTGTCGGGCGCCTGAGGCCCTTCTGGGGGTTTTTAAGTGTGCCCCCGCCTTGCTTGTGTTAGTATGCGCCCCCTTAAAACGCATTCTAAACGCGATTGCGCGTAACGTGCGTTTAATTAGGCAGCAATACAATAACGAGCCAAACCAATACTAAGGAATATGCCATCTTATGGTTGATATCGCTAAAGAAGTTGTACCCGTCAATATTGAGACTGAATTAAAGCAGTCTTATCTCGATTACGCGATGAGTGTCATTGTTGGGCGTGCGCTACCGGATGTTCGTGATGGCTTAAAGCCTGTTCACCGTCGCGTATTGTTTGCGATGAATGAGCTTAATTTAGACTGGAATAAACCTTATAAAAAATCGGCACGTGTTGTTGGTGATGTGATTGGTAAATATCACCCGCATGGTGATTCTGCCGTCTATGAGACTATTGTTCGAATGGCTCAGCCATTCTCGCTTCGTTATATGTTGGTTGACGGGCAAGGTAACTTTGGTTCTATCGATGGCGATAGTGCTGCTGCGATGCGATATACCGAAATCCGCATGCGTAAAATTGCCCACGATCTATTGGCGGACTTAGACAAAGAGACCGTTAATTTTGTGCCGAACTATGACGGCCAAGAAATGATTCCCGAAGTGATGCCGACCCGAGTCCCGAACTTGTTGGTCAACGGTTCGAGTGGTATTGCAGTCGGTATGGCGACGAATATTCCTCCGCATAACCTCAGTGAAGTGGTTAAAGCGTGTTTGGCGTTAATCGACAACCCTGATTTATCCATTGATGATCTAATGGAATATATCCCCGGGCCAGACTTCCCAACGGGCGGCATTATTAATGGCCGTGCCGGTATATTAGCGGCATACCGCACAGGTCGAGGTCGAATTTATGTACGCGCTAAAGCCAGAGTTGAGGTTAACGAAAAGACTAAACGCGAGACTATCATTGTCTCCGAAGTGCCTTACCAGACGAATAAGGCTCGGTTAATCGAAAAAATTGCAGAGTTAGTTAAAGATAAAAAGCTTGAGGGCATTTCTGAAATTCGCGACGAGTCTACCAAAGATGTGCGCTTAGTTATCGAAATTAAACGCGGAGACATGGGCGATGTTGTGCTTAACAACCTCTACGCGCAAACCCAAATGGAAAGCGTATTTGGTATCAATACCGTTGCCTTGGTCGATAACCAGCCCAGGCTGTTAAATCTGCTGGAATTACTGCAGTACTTTATTAAGCATCGCCGTGAAGTGGTCACACGCCGTACTATTTACTTGCTGCGTAAAGCCCGCGAGCGCGGTCATGTGCTGGAAGGCTTGGCTGTTGCGATTGCTAACATTGATGAAATTATTACCACCATCAAAAACTCGGCAACCCCGCAAGATGCAAAAGATGCCTTGTTAAGTAAGGGCTGGCCGATTGGAACGGTAAGCCAATTCCTTGAGCGTGCCGGCGCAGATGCGTGCAGACCCGATGGGTTAGAAGTTAATTTTGGCTTGCATGATGGTGTTTACCATCTATCGCCTGCGCAGGTTCAAGCGATTCTAGAATTACGCTTGCACCGTTTAACCGGGATGGAGCATGACAAGCTCCTGGTTGAATACAAAGAGAAGCTTGAGCAAATTTCTGAGTACTTAGAAATTCTTGGCAACCCTTCACGCTTGATGGAAGTGATTCGTGAAGAGCTTGAAGTCATTGAGCAGTCTTATGGCGATCCGCGTCGTACTGAGATTCAAGCGTCACGCTCAGATTTAACAAACGAAGATTTAATTAACGAAGAAGATCGCGTGGTCACCATTTCGCATGGTGGTTATGCGAAGAGTCAGCCGTTGGACGCATATCAAGCCCAGCGCCGTGGCGGTATGGGTAAAAGTGCAACGTCGGTTAAAGACGAAGATTTTGTTGAGCACTTATTAATTGCCAATACGCATGACTATATCTTGTGCTTTACCAACCGCGGTAAAGTTTATTGGATGAAGACATTTCATATTCCCATTGCCGGCCGAACCAGCCGCGGACGTCCAGTGGTTAATTTACTGCCCTTGGAAGCCGAAGAGCGCATTACATCGATCTTGCCGGTTAAAGAGTTTGATGACGAGCACTTTATTTTCATGGCAACCGCGAACGGAACAGTTAAGAAAACTGTACTTTCACAGTTTGCACGCCCACGTACTAGCGGCTTAATTGCGCTTGATCTTGTTGAAGGCGATAGTTTGGTGGGTACGGCCATTACCGATGGCAGCTGCGATGTTCTTTTGATGGCTTCAAACGGCAAGGCTACGCGCTTTAAAGAAACCGATGTTAGAGCAATGGGCCGTACCTCGCGTGGTGTTCGCGGTATGCGCTTTGACGATACTCAACGTTTGATCTCGATGATTATCCCGCAAGAAGGCGGCAAAGTACTGACTATTAGTGAAAACGGCTACGGTAAGCGTACTGAGCAAGTCGACTTCCCAACTAAAGGGCGTGGTGGTCAAGGCGTTATTGCGATGGCGACATCTGAGCGTAATGGCTTGTTGTGCGGCGCGGTGCAGGTTTTTGAAGGCGATGAGATTATGATTATCTCTGATCAGGGAACTCTGGTTCGTACCCGTGCTGACGAGGTTTCTATTCTAAGTCGAAATACTCAGGGCGTACGCTTGATTAAGACTAAAACGGGCGAGCACATCGTGAGCTTGGGTCGTATCGAAGAGCAGGATGACGTCGAAGCCCCGGAAGAAGCTGAAGGGGAGTAGCCTGTGACTGATATGCCATCCCAAGAAGCCAAAGAGCTTGGTAAGCTACGCGATGATATCGATGCTATTGATGAGAAAATTGGCGCGCTGATTAGCCAGCGCGCCAATTGCGCGCAATCCGTTGCCGAAGTTAAAAGCCGTTACAGCGATGGCTCTGAGCCTATTTTTTATCGTCCAGAGCGGGAGGCGCAAGTCTTACGCAAAGCGATGGCCCGTAATCAGGGGCCTTTGTCCGATGAAGAATATGCTCGGCTATTTCGAGAAATAATGTCGGCGTGTTTGGCGCTAGAAAACCCGATCAAAGTAGCCTTTTTAGGGCCTGAAGGGACGTTTACTCACGAAGCTGCGTTGAAGCACTTTGGCGCTAGTGCCAAAGTGGCGCCCATGACAGCCATTGACGAAGTATTTCGTGAAGTAGAGTCTGGCGCTTGCCAGTTTGGTGTTGTGCCGGTTGAAAATTCTACCGAAGGTGTGGTGACGCATACGTTGGACTCTTTTATGAGCTCCAATCTTAATATCTGTGGTGAGGTTGTACTGCGAATTCATCATAATCTGATGGTTTCTGATGTTACAAAAACAGATAGCATTACGCGTGTGTATTCTCACGCGCAGTCTTTGGCGCAGTGTCGCAAATGGCTGGATGCGCATTACCCCAATGCCGAGCGTATCGCGGTGCCGAGCAATGCAGAGGCGGCAAAGCGTATGCGAAGCGAGTGGAATGCTGCGGCTATCGCAGGTGAAGCTGCTGCAAGGCTTTACGGCTTGACGGTATTGGCCGACAAAATTGAAGATATGCCAGACAACTCAACGCGCTTCCTAATTGTTGGGCAGCAAGATGTTGGCCCTAGCGGGCATGATAAAACGTCTATAGTGATTGCCGTTAAAAACGAGCCGGGTGCGCTGCACGATATTTTGGAGCCGTTTCATCGTTTGGGCGTGGATTTAACGCGTGTAGAAAGTCGGCCATCGCGCACGGGAAATTGGAATTATGTATTCTTCATCGACTTTGATGGGCATACAGATACGCCAAAGGTCCAAACGGCGCTAGAAGAAGTTTCTGAGCGTGCAGCGGATGTGAAAATTTTGGGCTCATACCCTAAGGGCGTTCTCTAATCATGTGCTCCGATTCTGTGGCGCCGCTCAATTCAGTCAATACGCTGGTTGTCATTGGTTTGGGGTTGATTGGCGGCAGTTTGGCGCTTAGCCTGAAGTCTGCTAATGCCTGTAATCGTGTTATTGGCATAGCGCCTGACCCAGAGATTCAGCGGCGCGCCATCGAGCGTGGCATTGTGGATGAGGCTTTTGGCGCAATTAAAGATGTGGCCGCACAACTGGGTGACGGTGATGTGGTTTTCATTGCTGTGCCGACACTGGCTATTCGCGGTGTTCTTTCGGATGTGAAAGCCTGTGTGCCTGCGAGCGTAACCATCACTGATGGCGCTAGTGTTAAAGGTAGTGTGCTAGAAGATGTAAAAGCGGTTTACGGTGAGGTTCCTGCTCACATTGTGCTGGGGCATCCTATAGCAGGCTCGGAGCAAAGTGGAGTCGAAGCGGCTAAAGTTGGACTTTATGCCAACCACCGTATTATTTTGACCCCCACAATTGAGACCTCGGTACTACACAAGGCGCGAGTAACTGCTATGTGGCAGGCTGTTGGCGCGGAAGTGCTAGAGCTAGATATAGCCAATCATGATGCCATCTTGGGTGCAACAAGCCATCTGCCACATGTTATTGCTTTTTCGTTAGTCGATACCTTGGCTCACGATAGTCATAACGAAGATATCTTTCGTTATGCTGCGGGCGGGTTCAGAGATTTCACCCGCATAGCTTCCAGTGATGTAGTGATGTGGCGCGATATTATGCTGGCCAATCGCGATGCTGTACTTGAGGCTATTGACCTGTTTTCCAGTAATCTGGCCGTATTAAGAAAAACCATCGCGCAGGGCAACTCTAATGAGTTAACCGAAACTTTTGGTCGAGCCAAAGAGGCTCGGGATCAGTTCACGCACATCATGGATCAGCGAAAGTCGAATGATTTACCCAAATCATAGCGATATAGGCCGTTTTTTGAAATAAATGGTTATAAGTTTAGAGTTTTTTATTTGTTAATGGTTAGTGCTTAGCACCGTATAATGCCATCAACACATTTTTGTTTGTAAGCGATTTTAGGACTGAACAATACGATGCCTAGTAATAACTTAAGCGATTACACGCTCACACACCTTAAGCAGCTTGAGGCGGAGAGCATACATATTATTCGTGAAGTGGCGGCCGAATTTGATAATCCCGTCATGATGTATTCCGTCGGTAAAGATTCTGCGGTGATGCTTCATCTTGCCAAAAAGGCGTTTGCGCCGGGTAAGCCTCCATTCCCTTTAATGCATGTGGACACCACGTGGAAGTTTAAAGAGATGATCGCTTTTCGCGATCAGATGGTAAAGGACTTGGGCTGGGATTTGATTGTGCACACCAATCAAGAGGGTGTCGATATGGGCGTAGGCCCATTCACCCACGGTAGTGCTAAGCATACCGACATCATGAAAACTCAGGCTTTAAAGCAGGCACTAAACAAATACAAGTTTGATGCCGCCTTTGGTGGTGCTCGTCGTGACGAAGAAAAATCCCGCGCGAAAGAGCGCGTCTATTCATTCCGTGATAAAAATCACCGCTGGGATCCGAAAAATCAGCGCCCAGAACTTTGGAATGTTTATAACAGTAAAGTAGATCCTGGCGAAAGTATTCGTGTATTCCCAATCTCTAACTGGACCGAGCTTGATATTTGGCAGTACATTCATCTAGAGGATATTCCTTTGGTGCCTTTATATCTTGCCGCTAAGCGCCCAGTCGTAGAGCGTGATGGCACCTTGATTATGGTTGATGATGATCGCATGCCTCTTGCTGAAGGTGAAAAGGTTGAAGAGAAAATGGTCCGTTTTCGCACTTTGGGGTGTTATCCCTTAACGGGTGCTGTTGAGTCTCACGCAACGACGTTGCCAGAGATTATTCAAGAAATGTTGTTAACCACAACCTCAGAGCGCCAAGGCCGAGTTATCGATCACGATAGTTCTGGTTCTATGGAAAAGAAAAAACAAGAAGGCTATTTCTAAGGTTGAGTTAGAGGCAATTATGAGTCACCAATCCGAATTAATTTCTACCGATATTAATGAATACCTCGCTCAGCATGAGCGCAAAGAGCTGTTGCGTTTTTTAACCTGCGGTTCTGTTGATGATGGTAAATCCACTTTAATTGGGCGTTTGCTGTACGATTCAAAGATGATTTATGAAGACCAGTTAGATGCTATTAAATCTGATTCGGTTAAACACGGCACCACCGGCGAAAAAATCGATTTGGCTTTGCTTGTTGATGGGTTGCAGGCTGAGCGAGAGCAGGGCATAACCATTGATGTTGCTTACCGTTATTTTTCAACCGCCAAGCGAAAATTTATTATTGCCGATACCCCAGGGCATGAGCAATATACCCGCAATATGGCCACCGGCGCATCAACTTGCGACATGGCGATTATCTTAATCGATGCGCGGTATGGCGTTGTAACGCAAACGCGTCGACATTCTTATATTGCCTCTTTATTGGGCATTAAGCATGTTGTGGTTGCGGTGAATAAAATGGACTTATTAGATTTCGACGAGCAAGCCTTTGACAAAATTAAAGCAGATTACCAAGAGTTTGCTAAAAATTTGAATGTCGACGAATTCTTTTTTGTGCCTATGTCTGCACTTGATGGCGACAACGTTGTAAGCCGTAGTGAGCGATGCGCTTGGTATAGCGGCCAAACTTTAATGGAAATATTAGAGTCTGTACAAATTGCGGGCGATAAAAACATTACGGATTTTCGCTATCCAGTACAGTTTGTAAATCGCCCGAATCTAAATTTTCGTGGTTTCTGCGGGACTATCGCCTCTGGCGAAGTAAAGCCAGGTGATGCTATTAAGGTATTGCCGTCAGGTAAAGCCAGTGTTGTTGATCGCATCGTCACTCATGACGGCGATTTAGATCGTGCTTTTGTTGGTCAGGCTGTTACGTTAACGCTAAAAGATGAAATTGATATTAGCCGCGGCGACATGATTGTTAAAGTGGAAGACGATGTTGCCGTTGCCGATCATTTAGAGGCGCATATCGTCTGGATGGCCGAGCAATCGCTTGTGGCTGGTCGCGAATATCAATTTAAGTTTGCGGGCAAGGTCACTAATGGCATGGTGAGTAAAATTAGCCATCGAATTGATGTTAACACTCAAGAACTCAGCAAAGTGGATACCTTGGTGCTTAACGACATTGGCTTAGTTGATCTTCAGCTAGATCAAAGTGTTGTGGTCGACCCCTACATAAAAAATCGTGCAACAGGCGGATTTATTGTCATCGACAAGCTAAGCAATGTTACCGTGGGCGCCGGGATGGTGACTCAAAAGTTGGAAGGCAAGGGCGTTGTTAAAACTGATTTTAGTGCATTTGAGGTTGAGTTGAATGCGTTGGTTCGTAAGCATTTCCCGCATTGGGATGCTAAAGATCTAAGTCAGTTACTGAAAAAATAGTTTTCAATGATTTTACTTAAAGGGCTCATTAGAGCCCTTTTTTTTGCCTGTTATTTAGTGGAAGTGTAGTGAAACTTGTTTTGAATTATTGTGATAGAAACGTGATGGGTTTGTGAATGTTATGTGATCTGGGGTCTTTATAATGGGTTTTCGCTTTCAGGTTAAGCGATATATTGTAGGGCGTCGTAATGTTTTTTATGCTATTGATGGAGGCGCTACTCGTAGATACGATCTGAGGTTTAATTGGGGATGAAGTAATAACTGATTATTCCGCTGGCTGAAGGGTTCTGTTTCCTCATCCATTATGGTTTCCGGTTGACGTGACGGGTAGGGTTTTCAGGCATCAATGTTCAAAGAGGCTGTTTCTTTAATCCCATGATGATGTGCTGACCATGTAGGGGGAGTCCGTCTTGGGTATAGGTAAGTACTATGTTGGCGATATCTTTTACCGCGGTAATACGAAGGTTGATTAATTCAGCTATTTAGACTTTGAATGAGGTGAGGTATCTTAGGCGCCTATTTCTTATCACCAAACGATAATTCCTTATGTCCCAGTTCAGTATGCCTTCACAGCCTCGGTTACTCTTGGTTGAAGACGATAAAGATATCAATCAGCTAATTTGTTTAAATTTAGACGCGTTAGACTTTAATGTCACTAGTTGTGATAACGGCAGGGAAGGCCTTGCTTTGGCGTTAGCCGGGGGATTTGATTTGATTATTCTTGATGTGATGCTGCCTGAGATGGATGGCTTAACACTTTGTAAGCGTTTAAGGCAAGATAGGAATTTTACGCCAATACTGATGCTCACGGCCAGAAATACGGAAGCGGATCGAGTAATCGGCTTGGAGGTTGGGGCGGATGATTATTTGTCCAAGCCTTTCAGTATTCTTGAACTGCAGGCGCGCGTTAAGGCGATGCTACGGCGTGTTCAGTTTAATTCTCAGCAAGAGCCTGCCACAAGCACTGTGGATGCTTTTGGTGAATTGACCGTGGATCGAAATAAGCGGCGTGTATCGCTAAAGGGCGAAGAAGTCCATTTGACGGCAAAAGAATTTGATTTGTTACTGTATTTGGCGTGCTCGCCAGGCCGGGTTTATAGTCGTAGCGATTTGTTGGATGCGGTTTGGGGTTATAAGCATAGCGGGTATGAGCACACCGTAAACTCACATATTAACCGCTTGCGGTCAAAACTAGAGGCAGACCCCGCAAATCCTATTTACGTCTTAACGGTATGGGGTGTGGGGTATAAATTCAATGGGTAAATTTACGAACACCTTGTATGCGAAATTAGCACTTTGTCTTACCGTTATCTTTTTGATAGTCGGTTTTTTTAGTGCAAACATGTTGTTTAGTGCATCAAATTCCCATCAGCGTCTAGTTACGCAGCATCTACACTGTGATTTGGCAAAGCTCGTAAATAAAGAGTACGAATTATTTAATTCTGGGGGCTTGGATTTAGATGCGGCCCAAATGATTTTCATGAAGCTGATGGTGCTCGGTCCAAATTTTGAGTTTTATATATTGAACCCCGAGGGCGATGTGCTTGCTTACTCTGCTGACCCAGCGGTAATTAAGCGAAAGAAAGTTGAGCTATCGCCGATTAAGCGATTTCTGGCGACAAAAAAAATAGATTCGCCCATTCTTGGGGATAACCCCCGTGCTTTAGGGCAAAAGAAAATATTCTCCGCGTCACCAATTATTAAAGATCAGCAAACGATTGGTTACCTGTATGTAATATTAGGGAGTGATATTTTCGATGCTTTTTATGATTCCCTTTCTCAAAGTAAGATGCTGCGAACCGGTTTTTGGTTAGTTATTTCGAGTCTTTGTTTTGGTTTGCTGGCAAGTTTGGTTGTGATATTCCTAATTACTCGCCCCTTGCGGAAGCTGTCTAAATCAATCCAGCAGGCTAGAGATGAGGGCTTTACGAAGGAAGGTGGGCGTAACGCGAGTTTGGCTCTGCAAGGCTGGGATCAGCATAGTCGTAATGAAATTCACGTGCTAGGGAGTAGTTTTAAAGCCTTACTCGAACGGTTGGAGGAACAGTATCAGCAGGTTATTACGATAGATGATCTGCGAAAAGAGCTGTTAACACATATCTCTCATGATTTGCGAACACCGCTAGCCTCATTATTAGGCTACCTCGAAACATGGACCCTAAACCATAAAGAAATTACCACCGAGAAAAGCGAGCAATATATAAATATTGCCACAAGAAATGCAAAAAAAATTGCGAATTTGATTGAGCAGTTATTTGAGTTGGCGCACTTGGACTCGGGTAATGTTCAGGTTAATCGCGAAACCTTTTCAGCTGCCGAGCTGGTGCAGGATGTGCTGCAAAAGTTTACGATTGAGGCGCAAAAAAATAATATCACCTTAGCCGTTGAGCCGAAAGATACCTCGATACTTGTAAAGGGTGACATTGAAAAGCTCGAACGTGTTTTTTCTAACCTTGTTGAGAATGCATTACGCCATACTCCGGCTGGAGGGAGTATTACTGTGCGCCTTTCACAAAATGGTCGCCTTGTGGCTATCGATGTCGAAGATACTGGAATTGGTATTCCACAAGAGGATATCCCACATATCTTTGATGCGCATTTTAAAGCGGGTAATAGCGTGAGGGGCAATAGTGCCCACGGTGGAATTGGTCTGGCGATAACAAAGAAAATTATTGATCTTCACCAAAGTGAAATTTCTGTGACGAGTCAAGTTGATAGGGGCACCACCTTTAGTTTTATGTTGCCCTTTGCTAGCTAGATCGCTGACCTATTGCGTTGTACAGTAACCTCTTTAATTAAAAATAGGTAAACCCCCAGCTCTGCTGGGGTGACTCGCATAGGTTTTACCTATACCGCGGTATAGGTACTCTCATATTTCGACCAAAAGATAAGAGAGACACCTATGCGAGACCCTAAAAGTTTGTCCCATACTCGATGGGATTGTAAGTACCACGTCGTGTATATTCCAAAGAAAAGACGTAAATTAATATTTGGCTCAATTCGTAAGCATTTGGGCGATATTTTTCATGATTTAGCGAGGCAAAAGGGCGTGGTTATAGAGGAGGGCCATTTGATGCGGGATCACGTCCATATGTGCTTGAGTATACCGCCCAAATTTTCGGTATCCAATGTTGTGGGTTTCCTTAAGGGTAAAAGTGCTATTTCAATAGCGCGAGAATTTAAGGGGCGACAACGAAATTTTAATGGCGAAGCCTTTTGGGCTAGGGGCTATTATGTATCTACGGTAGGTTTGGATGAGGATATGATTAAAGAATATATTCGTAATCAGGAAAAGAATGATGTTCATCGAGATCAATTAAATCTAAACGTATAGTCTTTTGCGCCTTGGGCGCTTACTTTAGCCCTTCGAGGGCGTCATCTAATAAGCCTCCGGCTCTGCCGGCGGTAAGTTAACTAACAATTTATGGGGTTGGCGTGAGAGAGTCTGGATTGGTATGCGGTTATGTGATCAATGGCCAGGGCGGCTCTACGCCCATTGATTTAAGTGCGGTGGCTCAATGGAAGCCAGAGCAGGGTTTCTTGTGGCTACATTTCGATATTCGTGAATCAGCTGCTCGTAATTGGTTATCCGGCGAAAGCGGGTTGAGTGATATTGCAATACAGACATTGCTTTGTGAGGAAACCCGGCCCCATGTTTGGCGGGAAAACGACACCGTTGTTATGGCGTTAAGGGGTGTTAACCTTAATCCAAATTCAGATCCAGAAGATATGGTGGCTGTTCGTATTTATGCCGACGAGTACAGAGTTATTACAGCGCGTCGCCGATCGTTAAAATCTCTTAGGGAGCTGGCATCTTCAATGCAGGCAGGTAATGGGCCTTCATCGGCTGCGGCTATGCTCGCAGAATTAACGGGCCAGCTAACGCAGCAATTGTTAGGTGCTATTGAAACGCTCGAAGATAAAATGGATGCGGTTGAGGAGGTCATCTTGGATGATGCCAGTAAGCAGCGTCGTTTTCATGTGATGGAGCTGCGTCGAAAATGTATTCTGTTGCGGCGTTATTTGGCACCTCAGCGAGAAGCCTTGGCGCGACTGTATGTTGAATCGTTTACTTGGCTTAGTGAAAAGCAGCGAATGCAACAACGTAATATTGCCGATCAATTAGTCCGTTATGTTGAATCACTGGATGTGATTAAAGATAGGGCGGCGGTTGTACAGGAAGAATTGGCCAGTCGCGTGGCGGATCAATTAAATACGCGCATGTATATATTGTCGATGGTGGCGGCACTTTTCCTTCCTCTTGGATTTATTCTGAGTATCTTCGATCTTCAAATTGGCGGAATACCTCTCACAGACTATTCTTATGGTGCCTTTGCTTTGGTGGCGGCCTTGGTAGGTACGGTCACGCTACAAATCCTACTATTTAGGCGCAAAGGTTGGCTCTAGCTTTCCGTTTATAACAACTTAACACCTAAACGGTAAAGCGTTATAGTGCTTCAACTTGAGTCTGCTTAACGCGTGTGATATCGGGTTAACCGAAAATCATGCAGTTTATGCCTATAATAATCGCCTTTTACCCGGAGCTTCAATGACATCCTCTCTTTACCCCGTTGCTGCAAAATTTGAAGAAGATTCACACATTAATAGTGAACGTTATAAGCAGCTGTATCGTCAATCTATTGAGCAGCCGGATGTCTTTTGGGCGGAGCAAGCAACGCATTTTTTAACGTGGTCAAAGCCTTTTTCAAAAGTTCGAGAGTTTGATTTTTCTGCCGGTCACGCGCAGTGGTTCTCTGATGGCGAATTAAATGTCTCCTATAACTGCATTGACCGTCACCTTGCCGATAAAGCGGATGCGCCAGCTTTCATTATGGAGCGTGACGAACCTGGCAATAGTTTTGAGGTGAGTTATCGAGAGCTTCACGTGCAGGTGTGTAAGTTAGCGAATGCGCTTAAAGCGTTAGGCGTTAACAAAGGCGATCGTGTTTGTATTTATATGCCAATGATTACTGAAGCGGCATACGCAATGCTCGCTTGCGCGCGGATAGGTGCCGTTCATTCTGTAGTTTTCGGTGGTTTCTCGCCAGAAGCGTTGAAAGATAGAATTATAGACAGTGATTGTCGTCTAGTCATTACGGCTGATGAGGGTGTTCGTGGTGGTCGAATAGTTCCACTTAAGGCTAATGTTGATAAGGCCGTTGAGGGCTGTGACTGCGTCCAAAACGTTCTGGTTTTAAAGCATATCGGTTCGAAAATACCCCAGCAAGATCGAGATGTTTGGTATCACGAGGCTATGTCTGCTGCAAGTGCTGACTGCCCCCCAGAGCCTATGTCGGCAGAAGACCCCTTGTTTATTCTGTATACAAGTGGGTCGACGGGGAAACCAAAAGGAGTGCTTCACACCACTGGCGGTTATTTGCTGCAGGCCGCAATGACATTCAAATATGTCTTTGATTACAAAGCGGGTGAGGTCTATTGGTGCACTGCCGATGTGGGTTGGATTACTGGACACAGTTATTGTGTTTATGGCCCCTTGGCGGTTGGTGCGACGAGCTTATTATTTGAAGGAGTCCCGACTTACCCTTCGGCTTCGCGTTGCTGGGAGGTTGTTGACGAGCACAATGTAGCTATTTTTTACACGGCGCCAACCGCTTTGAGGGCTTTGATGGGGCAGGGTGATGATTTTGTAACGTGCACGTCACGCAAAAGTTTACGTGTGCTCGGCACAGTGGGTGAACCTATTAACCCTGAGGCCTGGCAGTGGTACCACCATGTAGTTGGTGATGCGCGGTGCCCCATTGTTGATACTTGGTGGCAAACTGAAACGGGCGCGCACATGTTGGCACCGTTGCCTGGCGCTATGGCGTTAAAGCCGGGCTCCGCCGCGCTGCCATTTTTTGGTGTTGAGCCCGTTATTCTCGATGCGAATGGTGTTGAGTTGTCCGGCGCGTGCCAGGGTAATTTAGCCATTAAGGGTTCTTGGCCCAGCCAAATTCGCACTATTTATGGTGATCACCAGCGCTTAATAGACACCTATTTTAGTACTTATAAAGGCTACTACTTTACCAGCGATGGTGCCCGCCGTGATGAGGATGGCTACTATTGGATTACCGGGCGAGTGGATGATGTGCTAAATGTAAGTGGTCACCGATTGGGCACGGCTGAGATTGAAAGCGCCTTGGTGGCGCATCCCTGTGTAGCGGAAGCTGCTGTTGTTGGCTACCCTCATCCCATTAAGGGGCAGGGTATTTATGCGTATGTCACCTTGATGCAAGGTGTGGATGCTGATCAAGTCGATAAGAAGGCTTTGATTGCCTTATGTGTACAAGAGATTGGTCCTATTGCTAAACCTGACATTATTCAGTGGGCGCCGGGCTTACCCAAGACGCGTTCAGGAAAAATTATGCGGCGAATTTTGCGCAAAATTGCGGAGGGTGACGTTGAGACCTTGGGTGATACCTCAACGCTGGCGGACCCTAGTGTAGTAGATAGCCTTATTGCAAACCGTCAGCCAAACTAGACACTGGCGGATCGTTAGTTTAGGGTGCGCGCTTAATTTATTATTTGCTGCTCGGCAGCCGGAGTTACCCTGTGAAAATTGCTAATGATTTAGCCGTCGCCATCCATTACACACTGACTGATGAAAGCGGTGAGACTATTGATTCCTCGGCGGATAGTGAGCCCCTAACGTATCTGCAAGGCCATTCCAATATCATACCTGGCTTGGAGAATGAGCTTGAAGGTTGTGTTGTAGGCGATAAAAAAGTGGTTGTTGTTCAACCTGTAGACGGTTATGGCGAGCATGATGAAAGTTTGGTGCAGGCTGTACCTCGTGAAATGTTTTCCGGTGTAGAAAATATTGAAGTGGGTATGGAGTTTCAGGTTGAAGGACCGCAGGGCGAGCAGTTTGTTGAAGTGACTGAGGTTTCTGACGAGACAATTACTGTTGATGGCAACCACGTATTGGCCGGTAAAGTATTAACGTTTGATGTTGAAGTTGTTGAGGTGCGCGCTGCAACCGAAGACGAGCTTGAGCATGGCCATGTACACGGTGAAGGTTGTAGTCACTAAGTGATAGGTCTTAGGTTATAGCTTATAGGCTACTGCAAGTTACAAAAAAGGCTCCTAACTGGAGCCTTTTTTGTAACTTGCAGTTAACGCATGCTCTCGGCTAGGCGGTCGAGCTGCGATGTAACTTGTTGGCTGGCGTTTTCCATTTGCCTTACGCAAGCTACGGCGCCTGAAAATTCATTTCTGTGGTAGGCGTCCACCGCTTTTTTACCTTGCTGGTGAACATCGCGGTGTGGGCTTTCGAGTGCCTTAAACGCACTTTGATTGGCATGCTTTTTCGAGCCTTCCCCGTTGCTGTACCACTGCCCTAAGCGGCATTGGTCGGCATCAGAAAAATCATGGGATTGTGAGTTCGACTGCCCGAGAAGAACTTTATAGACTTCGAGCTTCCATGCCATGTGGTCCATTTTTATGGTTTGCACAAAAGCATCATCAGTCGATGCATCAATAACCCCGAACATTCTTTTAGCAAGCTGTACGAGGTTGCCGGTAGTCTCCTCGATACCTTGTGTGTTATTGCTAACGGTGTGAGATTTCTCGCCAACGCGATCAATGCCGCCGACAACGTTATCCATTTCAGTATTCACTTTGTTAATCAGGGCGGCAATTTCATTCGTCGCTTCGGCAGAGCGCTGAGCCAAGCTTCGGACTTCATCAGCAACAACCGCAAACCCTCGGCCTTGTTCTCCCGCGCGTGCGGCTTCAATAGCTGCGTTCAACGCTAGTAAGTTGGTTTGCTCTGAAATTCCTTGGATCATCGAAACAAAGCCGTTAATGCCTTCGGTAACACTTTTTAGATTGTTGACGGCAGCAGCAACTTCGGTGGTATCTTTGCTAATGGTGCTTGTTGTGTTTGTTGTTGTACTTAAAAGCCCCATTATTTGATCAAACATGGCCTGGGATTGTTCAAACTCATTACGGCTATCTGTAAGGTTTACCGCTGAGTGCGCGAGATCTTGCTGGATGGCATTAATAGCGCCACTCGATTGCAACCAAAGCTGGTTAAGCTCGTCGCGGTGGCTGTTGTCCTCGGGCGGTGGCGCATTTCGTGCCGATTCTTGTGCGCTGGAGAGTTCATGCTGAAGGTCGGTTAACCTTTCTTTCAGCTGTCGATTTTCTCTCTCTAGTTCGTCTAGCGCTTCTTGTTTTCCTCGAGCAAAGAACATGGTTGGTGCCTCCAGTATTGGCGCTTGATTGGCCTTAATCAAATAGTTGCTGTATTGAATCTCAGTTTTAAATCATTACCTGAATAACTATAGATCGTTTACACCAGTTCGCTACGTTTATTGTTCCTTCGCGTTATAGTCTGAGCGACCTGGCTTCTAGGCTCTGATATAATCTCGGTTTTATTTAGCCAGTTGACCCCTCATGAATATCTCAGACTACATGGCCGAAGTCGGCCGCAATGCCCGTTTAGCGTCTAGAGCCATTGCTAAAGCAACCACTCAAGATAAAAACGCCGCATTAGCCGCAATAGCTAAACAGCTTGATGCGTCGCGAGCCACATTGCTGGAGCAGAACGCTTTAGATATGCAAGCTGGCCGATTAAGTGGGCTAGATGCGGCGTTACTCGATCGCCTTGAGCTAACCGAAGAGCGCATAGACGGCATGATCGAGGGGCTGAATCAGGTGGCGGCTTTGGCCGACCCCTGTGGTGAAATTACTGATATGAACTACCGCCCAAGCGGTATTCAACTAGGCAAAATGCGTGTGCCATTGGGTGTTGTGGGTATCATTTATGAGTCGCGCCCTAATGTGACCATTGACGCAGCTAGCTTATGCTTGAAATCGGGTAATGCAGCGATTTTGCGCGGGGGCAGTGAGGCGATACATTCGAATAAAGCCATTGCATTGGCCGTTAAAGCCGGCCTGCGTGAAAGTGGTTTGCCTGAAACTTGTGTTCAGGTTGTTGAAACGACAGATCGTGCTGCTGTGGGCGCATTGATCACTAGTAGTGAATATGTCGATGTCATTGTGCCGCGCGGTGGTAAAGGCTTGATCGAACGTATTAGTCGCGAAGCCTCTGTTCCAGTCATCAAGCACCTTGATGGTATTTGCCATGTGTATATTGATGAGGATGCGGACTTAGATAAAGCGCATCGCGTAGCGCTTAACTCTAAAACGCATCGCTATGGCGTCTGTAATGCAATGGAAACGCTTTTGGTTGCACAGTCAGTTGCTCAAGCAGCGCTTGTTCCTTTGGCGGCGGATTATGCCAAAAAAGGCGTAGAGCTGCGTGGGTGCCCACAAACGTGTGAAATTATTACTGGCTGTATGCCGGCTACAGAAGAGGACTGGGGCACAGAGTACTTGGCGCCTGTGTTATCGATTAAAGTGGTTGCCGATGCCGATGAAGCGATTGCGCACATCACGCAATACAGCTCTCAGCATACCGAGTCAATTGTGACCGAAAACTATACGACTGCTCGAAAATTCTTAAAAGAGGTCGATTCTAGTTCGGTTATGGTCAACGCATCAACGCGTTTTGCCGATGGTTTTGAGTACGGCTTAGGTGCTGAAATTGGCATATCTACCGATAAAATACATGCCCGTGGCCCAGTTGGATTAGAAGGTTTAACGTCGCAAAAATGGATTGTTTTTGGTGACGGGCATATTCGGTAGTCACGAAACAGAGTGGAGTGCGGGGCTATTACACACCAGAGCAACAGTGCTGCGTGGTTATACTTTGGCGGCACTTTTGACCCTGTTCACAATGGTCATGTGCAGTCGGTGTTATCTGCTGCGGGCGTATTAAATATTAAAAGTGTGAGTTTTGTGCCGTGTCACATTACGCCACATAAAGACCAGCCCAGCACAAGCAGTGCGCATAGGCTTGCAATGCTTGAGTGCGTTATAGCATCGGCATGTTGCACGCTTAAAAATTTGAATGTGCATGTAGAAGATTATGAGCTTAGGCATAACCGCCCCTCATTTACATTAAGTACGCTGAAATATTTACGGCATCAACACGGGCCCGATTCACCATTGTTTTGGCTGGTTGGGATGGACAGCTTGGCAGCTATAGATCGTTGGCATGGATGGCAGGAGCTTTTGGCTTTTGCCCACATAGTGGTTGTGAAACGGCCGGGTTATACCTTGCCGAGTACCGGAGTGCTTGGTGAGTGGTGGGCGCGATTCAGCGCTTCTATTTCGGAGGCTTCTGGGTTGCCTAGCGGGAAATGTATTCTCCTTGATACAACTGAAAAAGAAATATCTTCTACTGAGATACGCCTTTTGTTACAGCAAAAACAAAAGTGTGAAGCGACAAGAACACAAATAGCACAGCTCGTGCCTACGGCCGTTGCTGACTATATTAATCAACATAAACTTTATTTAACCAGTGATACCGAATAACTATGACCAAACCATTAAACGAAATTGTAAAAAAAGCACTTGAAGATATTAAAGGCGAAAAGATTGTAGAGATCGATGTTATAGGTATTTCTGATGTCGCCGACACATTGGTGATTTGTTCCGGTGCGTCAAACCGCCAAGTGAAATCATTAGCCAACAATGTTTTAGATGATGCAAAAAAAGCGGGTTTCCGCCCCATTGGCGTAGAAGGCATGGATTCTGGCGAATGGGTTCTTGTGGATTTTGGTTCTGTTGTTGTACACGTGATGCTTCCGAATGCGCGTGATTTTTATGAACTTGAAAAATTATGGTCCAAAGTTCCTGCCAATCAAATTCCTGATCATGATGAAATCACGCCAAAAATGTAAATGACGGTTAACCATGAAAGTACAGTTAATTGCTGTCGGCACCAAAATGCCGGATTGGATTCAAAAAGGCTATGCCGAGTATGAAAAACGCTTGCCCAAAGATTTGGCTCCGTCTTTAATTGAGCTTAATCCAGGACATCGCGCCAAAAATGCCTCGCTACAAGCTGCGATTGCAAGCGAAGGGCAGGCTATATTAAATGTTATACCTTCTAGTGATTGGGTTGTGGCTTTAGATGTTCAAGGGAAACCTTGGAGCACCGAAGTTTTAGCGAGTAACTTGGAAGGCTGGCGTATGGACGGGCGCAATATTAGTTTTGTTATCGGTGGGCCTGATGGCTTAGCTGATGATATTTTGCGGCGGGCAAATGCTAAATGGTCGTTATCCAATTTAACATTGCCGCACCCCTTAGTGCGGGTTGTTTTTATTGAGCAACTGTATCGCGCTTGGACTGTTTTAAATGGACACCCTTACCATAAATAATGAGAGTTCAATTGCTTGTTGATCCCAATTACCACCTAGGGCTTGCTTGATGCCATCGTTAGGTAGTGAAAATGATATGCGAATGGCTAACCAGGGCCATGAGCGGCGCGTTATACAGCGCCGCATTGTTGTCGCATTAATTGGCATGCTTATTATGCTGGGCATTTTGCTATATCGCTTTTACAGTTTACAAGTAACGCAGCATGAGGACTTTGTAACGCAATCGGATCGCAATCGGATACAGGTTCAGCCTGTAGCGCCTACACGAGGTCTGATTTACGATAGAAATGGAATTCTACTTGCGGATAATCGCCCAAGTTATCGGTTGAGCATTATCGTGGAGCGAGTCGATGATTTAGACGCGCTTTTTGCATCGCTCAGTGAGCTGGTCGAACTGAGCCAGTCAGATATTGATCGTTTTAAAAAGACCCGGCGTCGCGCCCGCTCTCCTTATCAACCGATTCCACTAAGGCTTGATCTTAGTGAAGATGAAATCGCCAAAATTAGTGTTAATGAATATCGTTTAGATGGCGTTGAAGTTGAAGCTGAGCTAGTACGCTATTACCCCCATGGTGCATTACTCGCACACACGCTGGGTTATGTGGGGCGAATTAACGAAAGGGAACTCACTTCATTTGATGAGGAGGCTCGTAAGGACTACAGCGCTACTTATAGCATTGGAAAAATAGGCATAGAAAAACAATACGAAAGGCAGTTGCTGGGCAAAGTCGGCAGCCAGTTTATGGAAACCAATGCCCATGGCCGATCCCTGCGGGTTATCAAGCGGCAGGATCCTTCACCCGGTAAAGATATTCGCCTGTATCTTGATTTACATTTACAGAAGGCCGCTTTCGATGCTCTTGAAGGATGGCGCGGTGCGGTTGTTGCGATTGATGTCAGAACGGGTGGTGTCGTTGCAATGGTTAGTACCCCAAGTTTTGACCCTAACCTTTTTGTCACGGGTATTAGTTACCAAGATTACAATGAATTAAATCGTTCAAAAGATTTACCTCTTTACAATCGTACAATTCAAGCACAATACCCTCCGGGCTCCACACTGAAGCCAATATTGGGGCTTGGCGGCCTTGAAAGCGAATTAATCAGTCCTAAAACACAGATACATGATCCTGGTTTTTATCAGCTTTCTGAAGGCGAACGCTTGTATCGAGATTGGAAAAAATGGGGCCATGGTACCAATGTGGATTTAAATCAAGCGATTACAGAATCTTGCGATACTTTTTTTTACGAGCTTGCTGTGCGCTTAGGTATTGATCGAATGCACCCGATAGGCGCTCATTTTGGTTTGGGGGTAAAAACAGGCATCGATGTCCCGAATGAGCGCAGTGGTTTATGGCCTTCAAGAGAATGGAAGAAGCGCTATCGTCGTTTGCCTTGGTATCCCGGGGACAGCCTTAATGTCAGTATTGGGCAAGGGGATGTTCTGACGACACCACTTCAATTGGCGGTAATGACAGCAACATTTGCAAATAGGGGCGTGCGCTACGAGCCGCATTTAGTAAGCCAGCTCGGTGATGATTTAATAAAGGTAAAGCCTGCTGATGCCGTTCAGGCTAAGGCGGAAAACTGGGACTACGTTAATAGCGCTATGGAGTCTGTTGTACATGGTCGTCGTGGCACTGCAAAGGGAATTAATAAAGGATTAACCTACCGCATAGCCGGTAAAACAGGTACCGCGCAAGTGATTGGTATTGCTCAAGATGAAGAATATGACCGTGATAAAATTGCCCAGCGCAATTGGGATCACGCGCTGTTTGTATCCTTTGCGCCAGCGCATGCTCCAGAAATTGCTTTGGCTGTGGTAATTGAAAACGGTGAGCACGGTTCTAGTGCTGCTGCACCGATTGCGCGTACAGTTTTTGATAGCTGGTTTAAAATTGAAACGGCTCGTAAAGCCCAAGAGATGAGTGAGATTATCGCTACGGAAATTACACCATGAATATGCATGGGGGCAGAGATTTTGTTCGACATATGCCGGGTTCAACAGCGGCCTTTAAAAAAGGTGAGGCTTTCTGGCGGATCATTCATATAGATCCGTGGCTTTTATTGTTACTCATGGTTCTTACGGCTGCCGGTTTAACTATTTTGTATAGCGCTAGCGGTACAAGCGATTTCATGATTCGGCGGCAAGTGATTTTCTTTTCGATTGCGTATGTGGGGATGATTGGTATTGCGCAAGTTCCTGTGGGTTTGTTAGAACGAGGCGGGAAGTGGCTTTATATTGTAGGCATTATATTGTTAGTGTTAGTGCTTCTCATGGGGGTCGGAGCAAAAGGTGCACAGCGCTGGCTAAGCCTGGGATTTATTCGATTCCAACCTTCTGAAATTCTTAAATTAGCTATGCCTCTTTGTATTGCAGCGTATTTAGGGCGGCGGTCTATGCCTCCTAAATTTAAGCATATTGTGGGTTGTTTAATCTTGGTTGCGTTACCTGCATTATTGATTTTGAAACAACCGGATCTTGGTACCTCAATTCTCGTTGTAGCGTCTGGTCTGCTGGCTTTATTTTTAGCCGGTTTGAAGTGGCGTTATATTATGGGCAGCATTTTGTTGCTCGGTGCAGCAAGCTTGCCGATGTGGCACTTTGTGATGCACGATTATCAAAAGCAGAGAGTGCTGACCTTGCTTGACCCTGAGGCGGATCGGTTGGGCTCGGGTTGGAATATTATTCAGTCTAAAACGGCGATTGGCTCAGGTGGTGTTTCCGGAAAAGGTTGGATGAAAGGTACTCAATCTCAGCTCGACTTTCTGCCCGAAAGTCATACCGACTTCATTATTGCTGTGCTAGCCGAAGAATTTGGGCTTAAGGGCGTTCTGCTCCTGTTAAGCCTTTATGGTGTAATAGTTATGCGAGGGTTGGTAATTGCCTGGAAGGCTCAAACCCATTTTGGGCGCTTATTGGCAGGCAGTATTACCCTCACTTTTTTTGTTTATGTTTTTGTGAATGTTGGCATGGTCTCTGGGATTTTACCTGTCGTGGGCGTGCCGCTACCACTCGTAAGCTTGGGGGGCACGTCGTTAGTGACACTTATGGCAGGCTTCGGTTTACTCATGGCTATTTCGACAGAGCCAAAGAAAACACAAACGTAATAATCAATGGGTATTGATTTATCCATTGATAGACTCAGCTTAATTCTGCACAAGCTTAGGAGTGCAAATGGGAAAAATTATTTTATTTTGGGCCTTAACTGTAATGCCTATTGCCGTGATGGCTTCTGATTACAGTGATCGGCCAGAAGCTAAAGCCTTTGTCGAGCGTATGGTGAAAGAGCATAAGTTCGATAAGGCCTATATAGAAGAGGTTTTGGCCCAAGCCGAAAAAAAACCGGCTATCCTTGAGTCCATCGCTAGACCCGCCGAAAAAACTAAACCTTGGCACGAATACAAAGCAATATTCCTAACGCCTACTCGCATAGAAGGAGGCGTTAAATTTTGGCAGGATCATGCTGAAATTTTATCCGGCGTAGAAAAAGAGTACGGTGTGCCTGCTGAAATTATTGTGTCAATTATTGGTGTTGAAACCCGCTACGGTACTTATATGGGTAATTACCGAGTTGTAGATGCTCTGGCTACCTTGGGTTTCGATTATCCAAGACGTGGAGTGTTTTTTACTAAGCAACTGGAGGAGTTTTTCCTTTTAACGCGAGAGCAAAATCAAGATCCGCTTATCTTTAAGGGTTCTTATGCGGGCGCGATGGGCTTTGGGCAGTTTATTCCTAGTAGTTACCGTAGCTTCGCTATTGATTATGATGGTGATGGCTTTGCGGATATCTGGACGAACAAAAAGGATGCCATCGCAAGTGTTGCTAATTATTTTAAAGCACATGGCTGGCAGACTGGCGCGCCTATTGCGGAGCGTGCTTCGCGGGCAGCCAATTTCCCAGATAAAATGATCAATAATAAATCGAGACCTAAGACATCTGCAGCTGAGTTAAGCAAACTTGGTTTTTCACCTGTTTCGCGTAAAAAGGTATCTGCGAAGCCTGCCGTAGCGTTGAAATATGTTGCCCAGAAAGGGGATGAATATTGGCTTGGGTACAATAATTTTTACGTTATTACGCGTTACAATCGAAGTCAGTTGTATGCGTTGGCCGTATATCAGTTAAGTCAGGAAATCGCTGCGGGCTATAAAAAAGCTAGCGCGGAAAGTCGTTAAGGTGAAATACATTGTTGCTTAAATTATTTAAATGCTCTGCCGTTATTGTTGTCGCAGTTTTCGTATTTGCCTGCCAAAGTTATACTGTGAGCTATGACGCCCCCGTTGATATTGAAATTAAAGACAGCGGGCCTTCAACGACGCTGGCCGTGGACCACATCCCCGATGCTGTCCCGGTAAATGAGCCTAGAACTAAAGCGGGCAATAAATCACCGTATACAGTGAATGGAAAAACATACCGATTGGTTAAATCGTCTGTAGGATTTGAGCAAGAAGGCTATGCTTCTTGGTACGGCAAGAAATTTCACGGCAAGAAAACGTCAAACGGTGAAATTTACGATATGTATGGAATGACGGCCGCGCATAAAACATTACCAATCCCCACTTTTGTCGAGTTAACCAATACGGATAATGGGAAAAAAGCGATTGTTCGTATTAATGATCGCGGGCCTTTCCATGGCGACCGCATTATTGATTTAACCTATACTGCAGCGCGTAAACTAGGGTTTGCTAATAATGGAACCGGTAGGGTTAAATTGCGTGTAATAAAGCCAGAGAGCGATAGCTTCTATGAAGGTTTCTCTGACCCGCCGCCTTCTTCAGCTGATGATGCTGTCGGCGTTGCCCCCAAGCCCAGAAACTCAGGGGGCTATGAAATCCCGAAAGGGACTTTTTTGCAGCTTGGTGCCTTTGGCGACCTTGAAAGAGCGCAGCGGTTTCGCCAGTCTGCAGCAGGGTTAACAACTTACCCTATTAACTTAGAGCCCGTTCCAGATCGGGGTGTTTATCGTGTATTGCTGGGTCCATTGAACGATAATTGGGATTTAGTTCACCTGCAAAAGCACTTTGTCGAAAAGGGTTATCCTGAGCCCAAAGTGGCTTATCGTTAATCAATGGGTATCACGACAAACCCCTCAATCTAAAAAAATACTTTTTGGAGGACGATAGTGAAGACTAAAAGCGTACAAGGTTTGTGGTCAAACCGTTGGACCTTTATCCTTGCCGCGACAGGATCTGCTGTTGGGCTTGGCAATATTTGGAAATTCCCTTATATCACTGGTGAGAATGGTGGCGGGGCTTTTGTTATCATCTATTTGCTATGCATTGTGCTCATCGGAATCCCTATTATGATTGCCGAGGTGCTGCTCGGTAAAAGAGGGCGCCGCAACCCAATTAATGCTGTAGAGAGAGTTGCAGTTGAAAGTGGTGCTTCTACTTCTTGGCGGTATATTGGCGGTATGGGGGTTTTGGCCGGTATTTTGATTATGTCCTTTTACAGCGTGGTTGCAGGCTGGGCATTACATTATTTTTTAACGACAGCGCTTGGCGATTATTCCGGGATTACCGGTGCGCAGGCAGGCAGTGCATTTAGCGAGTTGTTGGCTAGCCCCAAGACCTTACTGACTTGGCACAGCGTGTTTAGTTTTATGACATTTGCCATCGTTGCCGCTGGTGTTAGTAAAGGTTTGGGCTCTGTTGCACGGGTAATGATGCCATTTTTACTGGTTAGCCTTGTTATCCTTTTGGGGTATGGAATTGTTGCAGGTGAGTTTTTAGCGAGCCTACGTTTCCTTTTCGGCTTTAATTTTTCGGCAATATCTGTCGATAGTGTTTTGATCGCTTTGGGGCATGCTTTTTTTACGCTGAGCCTTGGTATGGGCGCGATTATGGCTTATGGCGCTTACATGCCAGGTAATGCCTGCCTGGGCCGCACTGTACTTACAGTAGGCGTACTCGATACCGTTATTGCCTTGATCGCTGGTTTAGCAATTTTCCCTATTGTTTTTGCAAGCCCTGGCATTGAGCCCAGTTCGGGGCCGGGGCTCTTGTTCGTGAGCCTGCCTGTTGCTTTTGGTAATATGGCTTTAGGCGGCTTGTTCGGCACATTATTTTTTGCTTTGGTTTCCGTTGCAGCGTGGAGTTCTTCCGTATCGTTAATTGAGCCCGGTGTTGCTTGGCTTATTGAAAGCAAGCAGTGGCGCCGTGTTACTGCGAGTGCGTTTGTGACGGCTATTGCTTGGGCAATCGGTATCCTATCGGTTTTCTCATTTAATTTGCTGGCTGATTTTAAACCTATATGGCTATTGAATTTCACACCATTTGATTTTTTTGATTTTTTGACGGCGCAAATTTTACTACCCTTGGGCGGGGTGCTTATTGCGTTTTTTGTTGCGTGGGTTTTGCCTAGGCGGGTATTTGATGCGGAGCTTAATACGGTGTCCGCGAATATGCGCGCACTGTTATTTTTTACCTTGCGTTATGTTTCACCTTTACTGGTCGCATTGGTTATGACATTTAAATTGTACGAAACTTTTTTTAGTGTTGGAGTGTAGAGTTGGCTCGTAATATTCGCCGTACGGCAATCGTGACATATAGCTGCGAACAAATGTTTGATTTGGTCAATGATATCGAATCGTACCCACAATTTTTACCGTATTGTGTGGGGGCAAAAATACAATCTTCACAATCTGACTTAGTCGAGGCAGAGCTGACCTTGTCAAAGGGTGGTTTTGAGCATAGTTTCTGCACAAGAAATACTCTTCAGCGCCCGCTGAAGATGGAGCTTAAACTAGTTACGGGCCCTTTTAAGCAATTTGATGGTGTTTGGCTGTTTTCCGCGCTGCCTGGTGGCGGTAGCGAAGTGAGCTTTGAATTAACTTTTTCCTTTTCCAGTATGCTGCTCAATATTACGGCGGGCCAGTGGATGGAGGACCTAGCGGGTGAGCAGGTTGGTGTTATCTGCGGGCGTGCGAAAACAATCTATGGGTAATACAGTGTCAGATATAGAACCAATTTCAGTTGAAGTGGCTTACGCTTTACCACACAAACAAAAACTTATCGAACTTTTAGTCAAGCCCGGAACGACGGCTTTACAGGCCGCAGAACAATCAGGCATTGCTGCTTTTTTCCCTGAACTCAACTTAATGGAAGCTTCAATGGGGATTTTTGGTCAGACTTTAGGGGTTAAGGGATTGTCTCCGCCGGAAAGTTATGAATTACATGCGGGTGAGCGCGTAGAAATATACCGAGGATTAATTTCTGATCCTAAAGAGGTTCGTAAGCGCGTCGCTGCACGACAAAAAGCCGAGCAAGACGCAGCCAAAGCACAGCAGCCTGATGAGTCCGAAAATTAATTAATCGTATTTAGTAGCAATATAAATGCAGTAAGCCAGCCTAGGGCTGCAAGCGTTTGCCAAAAGCGTAATGGATTACGCTGTAATAAAGGTTGGGTTTCAGGGTTTTGCCAAATGGGGTTAGGGCGCTTTAAGTCTTGTATGAATTCAGAAAAGGAGGAGTAGCGTTGCTCTGGATGTATTTGCAGGGCTTTTGCCATTGCTTTATCTAGCCAAAAAGGAACCAGAGGGTTGAACGCGGTTGCGGATCGGTACTTTAACTTCTGGAATGATTTTAGGTTCATTGCCTTTCCATAAGCCTCTCCGTAAGGCCTTTTTCCTGTCAGCATCTCGTAAAGTAGCACTGCTACGCTAAATTGATCTGAGCGATTACTGGCTCTTCCCCCATAACGATACTCCGGCGCAGAGTAGTCGAGAGTGCCTAAAATAAAGTCGCGCTCGAAGGAGGTGCTCATCTCACTCACACCGGCAACCCAACTCGAGCCAAAATCGATAATCACGGGGCCTTTCGCTGTAACAATAATGTTGTCGGGTTTAATGTCCTGGTGAAGCGTGTCTTTGCGGTGAAAAGCTCGAACGCCTTTACAAATTTCCTCTGCCAGTTCAACGGCATCTGGGATGTTAATTGGCGCACGTTCTTTTATTAATTGTGAAAGTGTTGGCCCCTCTAAATGTTCCGTTAAATAATAGAGGCATGAGCGTTCTTGTGGGGGCTCAATAATACGTACAACATGTGAGTCTTGTACGCGAGTGCCTATCCAGCTCTCCATCACAAAGCGCTCTATGTAGGCAATGTCATCATTATAATTAATAGATGGCGTTTTCATTATCGCGCCGCGTCCGTCCTCTGTTTCAACGCGATAAACTTGACTCCTCTCGGACTCTTGTAAAATTTCTTTAACGGTTAGGCCGTCTATCGTGTTTCCTATATTTAGAAGGGGGGGGAACGGAAGTTGGGACAATACTGCGACGGCATCACTTTGTGAAGCAGCGCCCACGCTTTCGACTCGGCATATTTGTATGCTTAAGTTATCTTGGCTGTCGTTATCAAGTGCCTGTTGTGATAGCCGTTGACAGGCGCTATCTAGGTCGTCGCTGTAAGCGTTGAGTAGGCCCTCTAATTGTTTGTGTGAAATGCTGTCGTGGATGCCATCGGTGGTGAGAATAAAAGTATCACCAACTTCGACTTCAACTTTTTGAATATCTATTTCTAAGACTGAATCAGCCCCAAGTGCCCGACTTAAATAAGTTGTTTTTTTATCAATACGCTGTGCATGGTCTCGAGTTAATTGCTGCAGCTGTGTATTTCTTATTCGATAAATTCGACTGTCACCAACATGAAAGCAAAAAGCTTTGTCTCCTTTAAGGATCACGGCTGAAAAGGTGGTGAGTAAGCCTTCTTGCCTTGGGCTATTTAACCCTAAGCCCCAAAGGTACCGATTCAATGAATGGATAACTCGTGTGGCGCTTTGTTCAGTTCGCCAGGTGTCGGGTGTTGCGTAATAGTCGCTTAAAAATCCAGTGATTGCGCTTTGGCTGGCTTGCCTGGCGGCTTGTGATGAGCTGACGCCGTCCGCAATGGCTATGGCAATACCCTTGCTCGCAAGCACGTTACCTTCAGGTATACGAGCGCCAATAGTATCTTGATTTTCAGGTTTTAAACCGGATTGTGATTGTTGTGCAAAGTTGATGCGAAGAGATGATTGTAAGTGGTCCATAGTGTTCTTCTTGTAATATTTAAAGGGGGCTAAACGAGTAATAGGCCAATAGCGCCACTAGCAAGCACGTAAAGTAACATTGGGAGCAGTGTGTAACGTATTATTTGGCCTTCTGAGCCCGAAATTTTCACCACTGACGCTGCGGCAACAACATTGGACACGCATATCATATTCCCGGCGTTCGCCCCAAGTAGCTGCAGCGCTAACAAGGTGGTGGCCGAAAGGTTGAGCTGTTCTGCAACGGCGAGTTGTAAGTTAGAAAACATCATGTTGGAAAATGTTGCCGACCCAGCAACAAAAGAACCTAATGCACCGACAAAAGGGGCGAAAATAGGCCAGGCGTTACTAAATTGCATGGCTGCCTGCTCAGCAAGTACAAGGGGCATTGCATCTAAGTTTATGCCATTAACATCGGAGTGAATAAACATGCGCACCATGGGTACCGAAGCAGATAGCGCGATAACGGTAGGGAGAAGCGTTTTAAGTGCACTTGCCCAGGGTGTTTGAATCTCGACATTTTTTTGCTGATTTTTTGATGGGTGTCCAGTGAGGCTTGATATTAATTGCGTCGTTATCGCAACGGCAACAAATATCATGGCTGGTGAGTAAAGCGGTTCAAAACTCGCTTGTATATTTGAGCCAAAGAGTGGACCTGTATTGAACCTGACATCCTTTAGTAAGCTTTTGATCGGTAGGGCATCTAGCCGAGTAATTATTAATAAGCATGCTACGCCAATATAGGGCAGCCAGGCTAATCCTAAGTGAGTACGTGATAGGTTTTTTGTCGGCACTACAGCGGCATCATTCTCAAAGCGCCATATTATTTTTGGCATTAGCCAATTATTTTTGATCGCTAATATCGCGACGCATAATCCTGTTAATCCTCCAATAATCGAGGGGAATTCGGGGCCTAGTAGTTTGCAGACAGCCCAAGCGGTGACTGTAAATGTAGCCCCGCAAAATAGGGCAAATGGCCAAATACTTAAGCCTTCAAACCACGATTTATTTTCACCCCAGTATCGAGTAAGTATTGCCGATATTGCAAGGGGGATAAACGAGGCAATGGCAATATCAAGTAGCGCTGCTCGGTTTGATATTACGCGAATAGTTTCGCTAGATAGGGTTGGGGCGCCTTCTGTTAAGCCTATAAGTATTGGGGTTCCTACTGCCCCAAAAGTCACTGGCGCAGAATCGCCAATTAGTGCTGACACTACAGCGGCTATGGGTGGAAAGCCTAATGAGCATAATAGAGGGGCCGCTATAGCTGCAGGCGAGCCAAATCCAGATGCACCCTCTAGGAAAGCGCCAAACAGCCATGCAATAACAATAGCTTGAACGCGTCGATCGGGACTTAATTGCGTGAAGCCCTGCTGAATAATTTCAATAGCGCCTGTTTTCTTCAGTACGTTTAATAGTGCAATGGCACCAAAGACTATCCAGAGTATGCTGAAGGCAATGACCAAGCCTTCAGTGATAGCGGCAGATAGTTGTAGCAGTGGAATATCCCATACCCAGAAGCAACCCATGAACGTTAGCGCTAAACTAATTGGCATTGCTTTGGTTGCTGGGAGTCGTAATAAGACTAACAGCGTAAAGACCGAAAGAATCGGAACGGCGGCAGAAAGCAGGTACATTGTTTACCAGGAGTTGTGAGGTGTTGCTATTTTGCTAGTTTTTTACTGTAATCGCAAAGGTCTGCATCCGGATAAAGAAAACGGCGCACTGTGGAAGTAACGCCGTTTTTATTACACTACTAAATTTGATGAAACCCGGCAGAGTATTAGGTCAGTTCAATTTTCTCTACAGTGCCGTCCTCATGAACTTCAGCCATATGGCCGTCTGGCTCTTCTAGGAATTGGACTACACCAAAAATAATCAGGGCACAGGCGCCTATAATCATGAAGAACGTAGATGCATCGACAAAGCTGTAAATCGTTAAAAATGTAACTGCGCCGACATTTCCGTAAGCGCCGGCCATACCTGCTATTTGACCCGTCATGCGGCGTTTTACAAGCGGTACGATAGCAAAAACAGCGCCTTCACCAGCCTGTACAAAAAAGGAGCAGCACATTACTGCAATTATAACTAGGGGAATGGGCCATGAACCGGTTACTTGAGAAAGAACAAAATACCCAACCGCTAAACCAATAATGAAAATGCTCATTGATTTACGGCGTCCAAATTTATCGCTTAAATAGCCGCCGCCAGGGCGAGCAATTAAGTTCATAAAAGCAAATGCAGCGCCAAGTGCAGCAGCAACAGCAATGGACATGCCTTCAAAGGTTTCCATGAAGAATGCAGGCAGCATCGAAACAACAGCCAGTTCGGAACCGAAAGTCACAAAGTAAGCCAAATCTAGAATGGCGACCTGCTTAAATTTATAGCGTTGGTGCGGTGCTACTTTGCCGGTTTGAAGCATTTCTTTGTTAACTTTATATATCTGTGAAAACTGAAAAACAAATAGCGCAACCAATACGGCATAAAGTATGTATGTAGTATTTTGTGCTAATAACCCAACCCCTGATGGAGATAGCTTCCAGGCTAATACCGCAAGGATGACGTACATGGGGATGTTCATAGCCAAGTAAAAGTAAAAGTCTTTTCGGTTGCTGACTTCTAATCCGCCTGATTTTTTTGGTTTAAAGTAGGTTGAGCCTTTGGGGGTATTTCGTGCGCGCCAGTAAAAAACAAACGAGTAAATCATAGCGACAACACCAGTTGAACCTATGGCGTATCTCCAGCCGTCTTCACCGCCATAAACGGCAATGGCAATTGTTGGTAGCGTAAATGCTGCCGCAGCAGAGCCAAAGTTTCCCCAGCCTCCATAAACGCCTTCAGCCAAACCGACTTGGCGAGCTGGAAACCATTCTCCGACAAGGCGGATGCCAATAACAAAGCCAGCACCTACAAAGCCTAGCAGGAAGCGCGTTAATGCCAGTTGCTCATAAGTTTGGGCGCAAGCAAATGCGATACACATAATGCCAGAGCTGAATAAAAGTATGCTGTAGACAATTCGAGGGCCGAATTTGTCCACTAATATGCCGACAACAATTCGTGCTGGAATCGTGAGTGCAACATTCAAAATTAAAAGAGCTTTCCATTGCGCGCCGGTTAAATTAAAAGCTTCCATAATCAGAGGCTTTAATGGAGCGTGGCTAAACCACACCATAAACGTTAGGAAAAATGCAAACCACGAGAGGTGTAGTAGGCGAACATTCGCCTTGCTAACGTCAAGAAGATTTAAGTTTGATGAGCTCATAAAATGCCTGTGTTTGTATTGATGTAGAGTGATGTATTGCCGGCAGTAACAAGCCGTTCATCGCTACATCTGACAAAGCATTAAATGTGCCAAAAATAGAGTTTCCCGCCTTATCTCCACTACTTAAAACAAAAAATAGCATCTGGCGTATTATTTGAGGGCGCTTTTTGGGTTCTAAGGTGTGTTTGCGGGCTAATATCTATTTTTATGAGCTTTCGTGGAAAATATTTTGCCCCAAATTGGAATCTTTTTTTATTTTTTGGGTGCAGAAATTAAAATCGTAGCGTCATTAGGTTGCACTATTTTAGTGAAGGCTTGATTGTGCTGAGGTCAACTTGCAGTCTTAATGAGTGTAAAGGATAGAGCGGGGGCGTATTTTATACGCCAAGTGCGCGGAGAATTCGGTTAAAGCCTGTAGGGGGGCGACTAACAATAAGAACGGAGACATTATCACGTCCGCCATTATCTAGCGCGGCTTGCACTAAAGATTCAACGGCAGATGGGATTTCAGTGTGTGCACTTAAAATGTCGCAAATGGCTTGATCTCCGACGGCGTCTGTCAAGCCATCGCTGCACAGAAGGAGCCAGTCACCCTTGCGCCATTCCCTGTCAACGGTTTCAACATTAACACTGGCGAGCTCTAGTGAGCCTAAGCATTGCGTGATTACGTTGCGTTCGGGGTGAGTATTTAGTTCTTTTGCTGTAATCGCGCCAGCCTGATAAAGCATCTGGACGTAAGAATGGTCAGTCGTGAGCTGTTCCAGTTGACGACCAAGTTGGCTGTGTGTCCATAGGTAAGCGCGACTATCGCCAACCCAGGCAACTTGATATTGTGTTCCGCTGGATTGTACTGCAACGATGGTGGAGCCCATGCCGCGGTACTGAGGTTGTTCAGTGGCCTCATCTAGCACAGCTTTGTGGGCGCGCTGAATGGCCTCACTTAAGCTTGCGCCAGCTTCTATGGACTCTTCGATCGTATTATTGGCGACGGCACTGGCAACTTCACCGGAAGCGTGACCTCCCATACCATCTGCCACAGCCCAAAGTTTAAGCGAAGGGCTTGCAAGTAGGGCGTCCTCATTATTATTTCGGACTAAACCAACATCGGTTTTGGCATTGTAATAGGGTAGCGGCATGCGTTGAGGTTGCGACAGAGAAGCGCTTAAGTCCAGTTGTTATCTTATTAGACGGAGCCTAAACCAAAAAAGTGGACTTGTCAGTCGAAAAATAAAAGAATGTGATCTTGCTGGTGGTATTTACAGGTGTTTGGTATAAAGTCGACTACACAGCAAAAAGACTGGGTTAGGAAATAATAAGATTATGCTTCAGTTGCGTTTTACGAATTCAGCAAAGCCAGCCATGTGGCTGGTCGCACCGAAATATAGCTTTGGTGCCCAACATGATTGCGATTGTGTGCTTGCCCAGGCGGGGGTTGTTCCTCATCATGCCGATATTATTGTTGAAGGCGAGGCGGTCTCTTTGGTTCGCATTGACAGCAGCGCTGTCATTCAGGTTAACGGTCATACTGTGGCCGCAAGCCAAATTTTGAAACCCGGAGACTCAATTCTTATGGGGGACGCAGAGCTAGCAATTGCTGATCCCAAAAAAGAAGGTCCCAAAAAGGGCTTTTCAGATAAGACGAACCTGCGCGTAGCTTTGAATTTAAAAAGTACGCCCGAAGGGCAGAGTGAAGCGCTTTGGCACCTACGGCCTCTCAATACCACGCTAGCCAATAGCGAAGGCTTTGATCTGTTTGGGGCTATGTTATTGGGTCGTTCAAAAGAGTGCGATATTTGTATTCCCGCTTCGCACTTATCTCGCAAGCATGCCAAGTTTATTGTGTCAGACGCTGGAGGCTTGACCGTAGAAGATTTAGGCTCTTCAAATGGTACTTTTATCAATGGCGCTAGAATAGAGCGGATATCATTGCATCATGGCGATGAGGTGAGCTTCGATACGTTGCGTTTTCGCGTAGAGGCTGCAAGCAATGTTGAAGATGTAACAACACTGAGGGCTGCGCTGGATGAAACCCAGATCCGGCAAGCCGTAACTCCTCAGCATATTGAGCGACAAAAAAAATCGGGCGCCAATCGCAAGTCTCCCCCTGTGCGACCTAGGCTGAGCAACGCCCGCTCTAGCTCTCATGATGATTCTTCGATCGGCGATACAGTTAAACTATTACTGGGTGCGGGCACCGTGATTGGCGTTGTCGCATGGCTAGCGTGGTTTTTATTGACATAAAGTATTATTTGGTCTGTAAATCCTTTGGTGTATAGCCACTAATTATTAAAATTTATTGAATGACGGCCGTTAACTAGGCATAACCTGCTTTAGGAGGCCGTCATGAATATCACACCAAATCATCAATCCTTAGTTTCTCGCCAACTTGGCGTTAATGTTTCTAACTCCCCAAAGAGCAAGGATGATGATGCGGCTGCAGCGAAGCCTGCGCAATCAACGGATGTCCAGCATTCCTCTATTCGTGTATCGCTTAGCCAAGCTTCAATTGAGGCTTCTCGCGTTAGCGAAACAAATGCGATATCACCTACTCAAACTGAAAAGCCCGCAAACAATCCTTTCGCCAACAATATACTCAATGCTATTAATGGCCAGCTTGCTGTGGATGTCGCTGATGGTGCCAATCAAGAGGAATTGCAGTCTCGTTTAGAGGCTGGCTTAAGCGGTTTTTTGAGCGGTTTCAATGAGGCATTTGAGCAACTGTCTGCATTATCAGAGTTTTCGGGTGATATTCGGGCCGATGTCCTTGATACAAAAAGTCAAGTGCTTGCAGGCTTGGCCGAGAGTGCCGAGCAGCTCGGCTTAGACCCCAGCGCCATAGTCCAAGCACAAAAAGAACTCGATACGCAGCTATCAGAACAGGGAGCCCGCCCGGAACAACCCGAAACGCAGGTGTTGAGTACCGGTGGAGCGCAACTCGAGTCATTTAATGCCTTTAGCGCGAGTCAAAATACTTTCACGTTTGAGCTAGAAACGGCTGATGGGGATAAAATTCAAATTCTAGTGGATTCCCTCAAGGCAGCTCAGCTTCAAGTGGACGATAAGGACGCATCGGGTCAAATAGCACAGAAAAATCAATTTGAATTTACCGTGGAAGGCGAGCTAGACAGTGACGAGCTAAAAGCTATTAATGATTTATTGAATCAAGTGAATGCTGTAAGTGAAAGCTTTTTTGGCGGTAATGTTGAGCAGGCTTTTGATCAGGCTTTAAATATGGGATTCAATAGTGAAGAGATTCAAAGCTTTTCTCTAAAGCTAACGCAAACAAGCTTTACCCAAGTGCAAAGTACATACGGAGCGGATACCGCTTATAGGCCCGAGGGCGAGCAAGGCCCTGCAGAACCCAGCAAGAATCTAGTGCATGTGGGTCATTTTTTGCAAGAGCTTGAAAAGGCGAATTTATTGGCAGAACAAATGGGGCAGCAGCTAAGTTTAGTGACTGAACTTGCCGATCAAATAAGTAATGCAAAGGGTACTGGTCAGGCAAGCATTTCAGATTTTGTTAATCGCTTAGGGGCTTAGTTTAAGGTCTAGTTTAGGGCATGCTTTAGGTAATAGTTTAGAGAATAATCTTTTGCTAGGAGTGGTCAATAAAAGAAAGCCCTGCTATAGGGCATCTTTTATTGCGCACTATGAATTGTGTTTACACGGTAGCGCCAATACGCCACGGGTTAAATTCGTTAATGCCGTAGCCTAGATTTTCGCTTTTAGGTGCCTTGCCTGAAGCTACGGCAAGTATTTCATTAAAGATATGAAGTCCGCATTCGGCTACGCTTTGTTGGCCGCTAATAATCTCGCCGCAATTGATGTCGATATCCTCACCCATTTGTTCATACAGCGCATTATTGCTTCCGAGTTTGATGCACGGTACAGGCTTAAACCCAAAGGCCGAGCCACGCCCAGTGGTGAAGCAAATTATATTGGCGCCTGATGCAACTTGGCCTGTGACAGAGACTGGATCAAAGCCAGGGCTATCCATAAAAACCAAGCCTTTGGCTACGGCAGGTTCGCCATATAAATACACGGCTTGCAGTGCCGTTGTACCGCTTTTAGATTGTGCCCCCAGAGACTTTTCGGCGATAGTGGTTAGGCCGCCTAATTTGTTTCCCGGGGAGGGGTTGTTGTTTAGCTCAAAGCCGTTACTTTGTGTGTAGTCTTCCCACCATTTAATTCTATCCAGAACATCATTAGCTACGGCAGGCGAAACAGCGCGTTGTGTTAACAGGTGCTCTGCGCCATAAATTTCGGGGGTTTCTGAATAAATTACGGTGGCGCCCTGGGCTACTAGTAAATCGGCAGCGGCGCCCAGCGCTGGATTAGCCGTTACGCCAGAAAATGCATCGGAACCGCCGCACTGCAAAGCTACCGTTAAATGGTGTGCTGGTACTGGGGTTCGGGTATCGGTATTCGCCTCTGCCAGCAGGGACTTTACGATATCGGTGCCAGTTTCAATACTGCGACGGGTGCCGCCGGCATCTTGAATATTGAGTGTTTGGCAGCGTGCGCTTTGGTGTAATCCATTCTCATCCACTAAGCGTTGAATTTGCATGGCTTCGCAGCCAAGCCCGATAATGATAATGCCACCGAAATTTGGGTGTTTCGAATAACCAGTAAGCACACGCTCTAAAAGTTCGTAGCCTTCACCGCTCGATTTCATTCCACAGCCACCTTCATGAGTCAGCGCTACAACACCATCAACATTCGGGTAATTGTCTAAAGCGCCAGGGTAGTTGAACGTTGCGGCAATTTGTGTAGCGACTGTTGCAGAGCAATTAACGGTTGTGATTATGCCGATAAAATTACGAGTGCCAATGCCCCCATTGCTGCGCTGGTAGCCCATAAAGCGTTCTTGCTCGTCCTCTTTTATTATTTCGGGCATTTTCACATTGCTGCAAAATGCGTAGTCTTTGGCGTGGTCGCTCATACTGCAATTGTGGTCATGAATGAGGTCGCCGGTCTGAATTAAAGCCGTTGAAATACCAATAGGTTGGCCGTACTTAATAACAGGCTGACCAATTTCGATGGTTGTAGTCGCCACCTTATGCATGATCTCAACATCACTTTTAATGGTGATGGTTTGGTCGTTCAGCTCTACAGCGGTGCCCGCCATAATTGACCGGAGGGCTACGGCAGCGTTGTCATTGCTGTGAAGTTGCAGCAGTGCGCGTTGCTCATTTTGTTTAAACTGGGTCATCTGTTTACTCATGCCCTTCGGTGGCTTGTCCGTTAATTTTTTAAAATTGCTCGCTAAAGGAGTTTAATCTACCATCTTATTGGTAAGGCCGCAATTTCACTTTTGGTAATATTGATAAATTCTATTGGCTTGTCCTTTTACTCTGGTTGTGGCTATATGTGATGAATGAGTGTTTACTGAGTGTTTTACGGCTAGCTCCTAAAGACAAAGTCGGTAAAATGGACTGAAAATCGAGCGCCTCACGGGAATGCTGTTGTTTAAATAGCATTACTGCGAAATATAAAGTTAAGGGTGTAGCAAGTAATGAATTACATAAGTAAAGATGGTGATAACGGCCTTTCTGGTGGGGGCGCCGTGCAGTCGGTTTTGGAGGATGTTGCTTCTGGCCGGCTGTACCAAAAAGTGGCTCATGAATTGGCTGAGCGAATTTCTCAAGGCGACTACCCTATAGGCACAAGGCTGCCAGCTGAGCGTAAACTGGCTGAGCGTTTTAATGTCAGTCGCCCGACTATTCGAGAGGCTATCATTGCATTAGAGCTTGTAGGCTGTGTTGAGGTGAAGAGTGGCTCGGGTGTTTATGTAACATCTTCAGGCAGCTCAGAAGCCTTAGCAGGCGCCGTATTAGATGTAGGCGCTTTCGAGATCCTGGAGGCGAGATTGGTTTTCGAGAGCGAAATTGCCGCCGTTGCTGCGAAAGCTATTACCGATGAAGAGCTCGAAGATCTAAAAGTGGCGCTGCATTCTATGGAACTTGAGAATACGCAGGAAGAAGTCTCTGAAAACGCAGATGAAATATTTCATCACATTATTGCCAAGGGGACCCACAACGAAGCCATGATATCGGTGTGTAAGCATCTTTGGGCAATGCGAAATCAATCGAACGTGTCCGCTTCTATTTTGGATAAGGTCCGGCAAGCCGGTTCAAGGCCTCGGATAGAAGAGCATCGCGTTATATTAGATGCCTTGGTTGCTAGAGATCCAGATGCTGCGCGCGCTGCCATGCGAGAGCATTTGTCTCGTGTCGCGGACCAACTACTTGAGTCCACTGAAGCGCAAGCGATTGAAGAAGCCAAAAAAAGCGTTAGCCGGGAGCGTGAACGCTTCGCAATGGTTCGCTAGTACTCAATTGTCATATTCCTAGGCTGGCGCGTTCTGCGTCGGCTTCTAGCCTTTCATTTCTCATCTATGCTAGTTGTAACCACTATGCTGGTTTATAACCACTATACGTTCTTATGAATTCATGGGCGGTATAGACCTCTGCGCGACTCGGTCACCAAATTAGCATTATATTTTTGTATTGGTAAGTCCAATTTGGTAATGTGGTTGCCCGTGAAGTAATTAGATAGGAATGCGTGTGGCTTCTCATATTAAGCGTCGAACTTTTATTGTCACTGCTGCAGGGCTGGGTGTTCAGGCTTGCACGACGACTCCTGTTAGCCTTCAGCCATTATCGGCTGAGCAGCAAGCTTGGGACTATTGCTCCAGCTGGCTAGCGCGCCTCAACGAACCGCAGTTTAAAAACCAAGATTTTAATATTCTTGATTATGGTGCCATTAGCGGTGCCGATGCATCAGCTCCACTAATGCAAGCGATTGAAGCTTGTCATAATTCTGGGGGCGGGCGAGTGGTTGTTCCCAATGGTCAATTTTTCTCGGGGGCTATCCACCTCAAATCCAACGTGAATCTGCACTTGAGTGATGGCGCAGTGTTGCGTTTTTATTCTGACCCTGAGCATTACTTGCCGGCCGTTAAAACGCGTTGGGAAGGGATGGGGCTGATGGGGTATTCACCATTAATCTACGCTTATCAGCAAACGAATGTTGCCGTTACTGGTAGCGGTGTGCTCGATGGCGGCGCCGACCGTGAAAACTGGTGGCCCTGGAAAGGTGAAAAGGGTTGGCAGCGTGATGGCTATGGGGCGCAACAGTCAGCGCGTCAGCAGCTAATGCGCGATGTAGCGGATGGTGTTGATGTTGTAGAGCGAAACTATGCAGAAGGCCATTATTTAAGGCCTTCATTTATTCAGTTCTACGAATGCCAGAAGGTAAAGGTAGAGGATGTAACGCTTCGCAATGCTCCGTTTTGGTTGATTCATCCTGTGCTGTCACAACACATAACAGTCCGCGGTGTAACGCTTGAAAGCCTTGGACCTAACTCCGATGGCTGTAATCCGGAGTCGTGTCGTTATGTATTAATTGAACGCTGTGCGTTTAATACGGGTGATGATTGCATCGCGATAAAGTCCGGCCGAAACCGTGATGGTCGCGATACGGCTATCCCCTCTGAAGATATTTTAATCCGGCATTGCCGCATGAGCGCAGGGCATGGTGGTGTAGTGATTGGCAGCGAGATTTCCGGCGGAGCGCGGAATATATTTGTCGAGCACTGCCATATGGACAGTCCTGATTTGGATCGCGGCATACGCATTAAAACAAACTCTGTGCGTGGCGGCCTAATTGAAAAACTCTATGTTCGGCATGTGAAAATCGGTCGTGTTCGAGACGCAGTGGTTGTTAATTTTCATTACGAAGAAGGCGATGCCGGAGGCTTTCCGCCTGTTGTACGCGATATTTATTTAACGGATATCACGTGCGAAATGGCGAAAAATGCCTTTATCTTGCGCGGTTTTCCCAAAATTCCAATTGGTCGAATGGTGTTGCGTAACGTGCACTTTATTCAGGCTCAAAGTCTGGGAGTTTTTGAATTCGCAGATGACGTCTTGTTTGATGGTGTATCCATCAATGGAGAGGTGCACGCTCAGCCTCTGGAAACCACATTGTAATATTGGTAAGTCCAAAATATCTTGAATGGTAGTCCAAAAGGTGTGACTATGCGTTCACGGTCAAGCACACGACCAAAAATAAAAAAATAATATTTACGTTTGGGAGTCGTCAACATGAATGCTATCAAAATCAAACCTATTTTCCTGGCTGTGGTATTAACCAATCAAGCCTGGGCCGCCGAAAATATTGAATCCAAAAATGAAGCTGTAAATATTGTAGAAGAAGTTGTTGTTACGGGTTTTCGCGGTTCACTAGAAAATTCACTCAATGCTAAGCGTGACTCTGCAGGTGCAGTGGATGCCGTTTTCGCCGAAGATATTGCCGATTTTCCTGACTCTAACCTTGCTGAGTCTCTCCAGCGTATTCCCGGTATCTCCATTACTCGTGAGGCAGGAGAAGGCCGGCAAATATCGGTGCGAGGGCTTGGTCCTGATTTCACACGGATTCGAATTAATGGGATGGAAGCAATTGCGACTACTGGGGGAACGGATGCCGCTGGCAGTACTAACCGTGGTCGAGGTTTCGATTTTAATATGTTTGCTGCGGAATTGTTTAACAGTTTAGTTGTACGTAAAACAGCTTCTGCAGATCTTGATGAAGGATCATTAGGTGCTGTCGTTGACTTGAATACAGCTAAGCCCCTTGACTTGGCTAATGATTTTAATGTTGCAGCTAGCGCAAAAGCAGCATACAACGACCTTTCTGGTGAAGTTAGCCCCCGATTTACAGGGTTAATTGGTGGTAAAAATAGCGATAACACTTTCGGCTATGCCTTGTCATTAGCGATTTCTGAGCGGGATACCCTTGAGACGGGTACCAGTACTGTTCGTTGGCGAGATGAAAAAGATTTTGGTTCATGCTCAGGCTGTGCTGATCAAGGTGCTTTTGATCTAGTCAATGACGCACATTACCCCCGCATTCCTAGGATTGATAAGTTTACGCACACCCAAGAGCGTATTGGCTTAACTGGCTCATTACAGTTTGCCCCCAACGACGATACTTCGTTTAGTCTTGATTATTTAAAATCAAATACCGAGTCAACTCGGCAGGAAGAGTTCCTTGAGCTGGGGATTAAAGAATCCATAAATGCTCCAAATGCAGATGTTACGGATTATAACTTGACCACTATTAATCTTAACGGTGAAAGCGTTCGACATGTGTTGACCAGCATGACGTTAGATAACGTGCGGCCACGTATCGAAAATCGTCTTGACGAAATGGAGACCGACTTTAGCCAACTTAGTTTGAGTGCGTCACATTCATTGACCGACCAACTTCGCATCAACGCCCTTATGGGGACTTCAAAATCGAAATATGAGAACCCGATACAGACGACTATCATTCTTGATGCAAAAGCTCAGGGCGTTGATTCAGATGGAAATGACACCTACATCAATGATTACTCTTATGATTATGGCCATATTGCTGGTCGAGTCCCGACTATAGATTATGGCACGCTGGATGTTTCTGACCCTAGTCATTGGCAATTTACACAAATTCGCCAACGTCCAAACGTCGTAGAGAATTCTTTCGACACATTGAATCTTGATTTGGAATATGACATTAACGATTCAATTAGTGTTAAGGGCGGCTTGTCAATGAAAGAGTATACTTTCAAGGCGGACGAACAGCGCTTAGATAAAAATAATGTTGCTGACGCAATTGTTAATGGGGCAGCAATTGGTAGCGTCCTCGATGTAACTAATGAGATGGTTTATCTTACTACCGCGGACGGCGTCGAACTTGGTGCTGGTAGTGATCTAACTTGGGTATCACCCAATGTATATTCTAGTGCGGCGCTTGTTGATCTTTACAATCAACCTTTGAGCGACAAGAAACTCGTTCACCAAAAAGTTGTAGAAGATAATCTAGGATTTTATGTCCAGATGGGCTGGAATACGGATATTGCGGGTATGGCCTTCCGTGGCGACCTCGGTGTTCGTCGTGTTACAACTGATTTAACGAGTGAAGGTGTTGCTGATGTTCCAGATGGGGCGGGTGATTTTAAGCGAGAAAATATCGTAGTAGCGCGTAGTTACAGTAAAACCCTGCCTTCTATTAATATGGCTCTAGAGCCTACAGATGAAGTAGTGCTTCGCTTATCTGCTGCTAAAGCAATTACTCGCCCAACACTTGGCAGCCTGACCCCTGGCGGAACTGTTGATACTTTCAATGCTAAGGTAACCTACCAAAACCCGTATCTCGACCCATTTGAAGCAAATACATTTGATTTAGCGATCGAATATTATTTTGCTGAAGAGTCTCTTGTTTCCCTTGCATATTTCAGGAAGGATATAGCGAGCTTTATCAGTAATAGTACCCAATATATGCCTTATCAAGATACTGGCTTGCCTCATAGTTATCTTGATGGTACCAACTATGGTCCTACAGACATTTTCGAAGTTAAAAGGAAAGCCAATGGCGAAGGTGGGGATGCTAATGGTTTTGAAATCATTTATCAGCAGCATTTTGGAATGCTACCTGGCCTTCTTGCAAATACCGGTGTTCAAACGAACTTAACTTTCATTGATTCAGAAATGAATTATGGAACATCGGATGATCCAAATATTGCACCTATGAATAATCAATCAGAAAAAACGTATAGTTTGACTGGATATTACGAAGATGAAGTGTTTTCTACTCGTTTATCCATTGTTAGTCGTAATGATTATCTGACTAAAGCTCAGGGTGACGGCTACATAGACAGTCGGGGGGTAAAAGGTAGTACGCATGTTGATACGACATTTTCTTACCAAGTGACTGATCAGATTAAGGTTACTGTCGATGGCAATAATCTTACCAACGAATATTTCGATCGCTATAACGATAGCACTGACCTAACGTCTGTTTATCATAGAACGGGTCGTCAATACGCGCTTGGCATTAGTTATAAAATGTAATTCAAACTGCTTGTTTCACCTCCCTCTCTTTGGGGCGGGAGGTGTTTTCAGTTTCCGACTATCACTGTATCGAGCATGGTATGAATGAATGTAATAAATGGCTTTGTCTTATTATTATTGCGTGTATTAGTAGTGGTTGCGCAATGGGCTATGCGCCAAAAAACTATGTTGCAACGGTAACAATTGAAAACCCTTCAAATTTCTCACGCGAAAAAAGCCCGCTGTATTTTAACTACAATGAGCTAGGTGTTGTAGGGAACCCTATTTTAGTGGCTGTGCGCAATGGTGTTGCGCAGCCCACACAAGCCGTCGACGTTGATGCCGATGGCGCCGCAGATGGTATTGCAATTGCGCTCGATCTTAAAGCACATGAAACTGTTGAATTGTCTATTCAGGTAGCAAATCCATTAGAAAAAGACACGCTTAATTCAAAAAAACTCACGCAAGCTGAAATATCTCACAAGGTGGGCGGCCAATGGGTTACTCATACGCGTAAAGAAGGCTTCAAAGAATATATCGGCGGCGAGTTTAAAAATGTACAAACACTCACACCGCCAAAAGACTATACCGATCATTCAAATTGGATTCGCTACGAAGGCCCAGGCATTGAATCAGATAAAGTTGGCTACCGTATTTATCTCGACGGGCGTAACGGTTTCGATATTTTCGGTAAACGTTCTTCTGCACCGGTATTGCAAAAAGTTGGGCAAGACGGCTATGAAAGCTATCACCAACTGCAGGGTTGGGGTATGGATATCCTTAAAGTCGGTAGCTCTTTAGGTGCCGGCGGCTTTGGTTTTTGGGATGGTAATAGCGTTAAGCTACTCAATGATGTTGAACGCCATACTGCGACAATTACCAACAATGGGGCAATTTATTCTAGCTTTCGTATTGATTACAAGAATTGGACTATTAATAATAAAACGCTAGATGTGGCAGCAGATTTCAGCATGGTTGCGGGTAGTCGTTTAGTGCATAGCCAGTTAAAGCTATCACAAGAACTCCCGAATTTGGCGGTAGGCCTTGTAAAGCATAAAAACACCGAGTTTATTCAAGGTACTCGCGATATTGCTGGCGATAGCTACAGTTATGTTGCTAGCTGGGGCAAGCAAAGTTTAAATCAAGACCACTTAGGTATGGCGGTTATTTTTCGTAAGCGAGATTTTAGTGAAGTAGTTAGCGATAAAAATTCTTATGCCATCAAAATGAAAACGGCAGGCAATGTACTTGATTATTATTTTGTTGCCGCATGGGAAGGGGAGCATGATGCCGGCATTAATAATCGTGCGGATTTTGTTCAGTATCTTGAGCGTGAGGTTGAACAACTGACACAGGCCAACCGGGTATCTTTGAAAACGGAATTATCCCGCAATGAAAAACGCGGTGAATTAACTGCCGAAAAAGCACTTAATTGGAGCTACCGCTTAGCAGAATCGGAAATTATACGTAAAACCATGAGCTACCATGCCGATGGTTGGGATGTGAATCGAAGGCGTAAGCCGAAATTTGAATACGACATTATAGGTATGTTGCCGTGGTCGTATCACGAACTGGGAAAAGCGCTAAACAAGCCTGAGTACGACAATATATTGCATCATATTACCGGTAGCTTTATCAGTGAAACTGGCGAAATACAGCGCTATATATTAGAGAATTACAATATTGATGCTGTTGCTCCTGGCCGCGCAGTGTTATCACTTTACAAACTTACTGGCGAAGAAAAATATCGCAAGGCTGCAGATTTACTCCGCATGCAACTCGAGCACCATCCACGTACTACAGAAGGCGCTTTTTGGCATAAAAAGAAATATACATCGCAACTGTGGTTAGACGGCGTTTATATGGGCATGCCATTTTTAGCTGAATATTCGATGCTTTTCGAGAATGGAGACGCACTTCCCGAAGTCGTTAAAGAATTTGTATTGACCGAGAAATACTTACGCGACTCCAAAACTGGGCTGTATTACCACGCATGGGATGAACAAAAAGCACAGGTTTGGGCTGACCCTAAAACAGGCTTGTCGCCGCATTTTTGGTCGCGTGGTATGGGATGGTTTGCGATGGCGTTGGTTGATGTGCTCGATATTATTCCCGAATCAAAACCCGAATTGCGCGCACCGCTAATTCGTATCACACAAGACTTAGCCAAAGCGCTTTTAATAACACAAGATAGTGCTACGCACACATGGTGGCAAATAACAGATAAACCCAACGCGCCGGGTAATTACCGTGAATCTTCGGCTAGTGCGATGTTCACATACTTTTTAGCCAAAGCGGTTAACAATAACTATTTACCCCTCAGCTACGGTAAAGAAGCGATTAAAGCCTATAACGGATTGATCAATGAATTTGTGACCGTTAATGCTGATGGCACGATTAGTATGACCAATCAATGCCTTGTTGCTGGCTTAGGGTTTGGTCGTGATGGTAGCTATAACTATTATATGAGCGAGCTAATTTTTCAAGACGATCCTAAAGGCACGGTGCCTTTTATGATTGCAGGAATTGAAATCGCCAAATTATTACAACAGGATTAAAACATGACAAACATCATTGGCGAGCGCTATGCCGTTCATGTTGACGATTACAAGCATTACGATACCGATACGCTACGCAAACATTTTTTGATTGAGAAAGTGTTTGTGCCAGGTGAAATAAATTTTGTTTATACCCACTACGAGCGTGTAATGGTTGGCGGCGCAATGCCCATCGATAAACCGCTGGTTTTGGGTGCCGTAGACCAACAAAAGGCTGAACACTTTCTGGACAGACGTGAACTTGGGGCCATTAATATTGGTGGTAAAGCGATTGTTAGTATTGATGGCGAAGAGTATGAACTGCTAACACGTGAGGCCATTTATATTGGCCGTGGCGCCAAAGACGTAACTTTCGCTAGTGTTGACAGCAGTAACCCTGCAAAGCTCTACATGAATTCTGCGCCAGCACATCATTCCTACCCCCATAAGAAAGTCGGTATGGCTGATGCGAACGTTTTAGAGCTGGGCTCGCCAGAGACTTGCAATGAGCGCCGCATTAATCAGCTGATTGTTGGCGGCGTGGTTGATACCTGCCAATTGCAAATGGGCATGACGGAATTCAAAGCCGGCAGCGTTTGGAATACGATGCCCATGCATACCCATAGTCGTCGTATGGAGGCCTATTTCTATTTTGACCTTCCGCAAGATAGCGCCGTATGCCATTTCATGGGTCCAGCTAAAGAGACGCGCCATCTTTGGGTGAATAACGAACAAGCGGTTGTTTCGCCTCCGTGGTCAATGCACTCGGGCGTGGGCACGGCAAGTTACACCTTTATCTGGGGAATGGCGGGTGAAAATCTCGACTATAACGATATGGATTTCCATCAGCCATCGACGTTGAAATAGTATAAGCGCGTAGCCATTGAACGATTTATTTTCATTAATAGAGGTAATCATTATGAGCCATTCACTTTTTGATCTCACTGGTAAGGTTGCCCTCGTTACTGGTGCAACACATGGCTTAGGTATGGCCATGGCAAAAGGCTTGGCCGGTGCTGGTGCTACGCTTGTGATTAATGGTGTTTCATCACAAGAAAAAATCGACAACGCTTTAGCTGAATATAAGGCTGAAGGGTTTACGGCTTACGGCTACAAGTTTGATGTTACTGATGAAGCGCAAGCGAATGCTGCCGTTGAGCGAATAGAGCAGGAGGTTGGCCCCATTGATATACTTGTTAATAATGCGGGTATTATCCGTCGTGTGCCGCTACTTGAGATGCCGCTTAGTGAGTGGGAGAAAGTCATTAAAACAGACCTGACGGGTGTTTTCGTTATGACTAAAGCCGTCGTCAAAAATATGGTTAAACGCGATGGCGGTAAGGTCATCAATATTTGCTCTATGATGAGTGAATTAGGTCGTGATTCTGTTGGCGCTTATGCGGCGGCAAAGGGCGGTTTAAAAATGTTAACGCGTAATATGGCAACGGAATGGGCGCGTTTTAATGTGCAGGTCAACGGTATTGGCCCTGGTTATTTTGCAACTAGGCAAACAGCCCCAATTCGTGTCGATGGTAACCCGCTTAATGAATTTATTAAACAGCGTAC
>NZ_CEXWTU010000004.1:0-6263 GCF_982758155.1 Marinagarivorans sp.
CCCAAGCCGCTTTGACACGCAAAATGTCGCCAGAAGAAAAAGTCGAACACAAAGCGCGCAAATCGAAAGAACAGCTAGTTAAGCGCATGGGAATTGACCCTGAAAACAACTGGCAAGCACAGTACGAAATTTTACCGGGTAAAGAAAAAGTCGTTGCTGAATTGCGAAAGTTGGCGGAAGACGCTGATGAAATCTATCTCGCGACGGATTTGGATCGCGAGGGAGAAGCCATTGCATGGCACTTGCGTGAAGCGATAGGCGGCGATCCAGATCGCTATCGCCGAGTGGTTTTTAATGAAATTACTAAGTCCGCTATTCAGGATGCTTTTAAAGAGCCTGGTAAATTAGACATCGACCGAGTCAATGCTCAGCAAGCGCGACGCTTTTTGGATCGTGTTGTGGGCTATATGGTTTCGCCATTATTGTGGGCGAAAATCGCACGAGGTTTGTCGGCTGGGCGAGTGCAATCGGTTGCGCTGCGATTGGTCACTGAGCGCGAAAGTGGAATTCGTGCATTTATTCCAGAAGAGTATTGGACCTTATTTGCCAACCTGAATACTGGCCATGGCGATCGTTTGAAGTGTGAGGTTAAGCGCTATAAATCAGAAGCATTTGCGCCTAAGACGCAAGAGCAAACGCAGGTAGCTGTAGACGCCTTACAGGATGCGAAGTATGAAATTATTGCGCGCGATGATAAGCCCACTAAGTCTAAGCCCGGCGCGCCTTACATAACATCAACGTTGCAGCAGGCCGCGAGTACGCGCTTGGGATTTGGCGTTAAGAAAACAATGATATTGGCGCAGCGCTTGTATGAAGCGGGTTTTATTACCTACATGCGTACCGATTCAACCAATTTAAGTGCGGAAGCGGTGAGCAACTGCCGTGACTACATCATCGAAAAGTTTGGTGAGAAATACATTCCAGAGGCACCTGTTAGTTATTCGAGTAAAGAGGGCGCGCAAGAGGCGCACGAAGCGATTCGACCTTCTGAGGTCTCTCGCCTACCTACGCAGTTAACGGGCATGGAGCGTGACGCAGAGCGTTTATACACTCTCATCTGGCAGCAATTTGTAGCTTGCCAAATGGTACCTGCGGAATTCACGAGTACCTCTGTTGTGATCGGCGCTGCTGACTACCAGCTTCGCATCAAAGGGCGAGTTGTTCGCTTTGATGGTTTCATGAAGGTCAGCCCACCGATTAGCAAAAAAGAAGATGACGGCATTTTACCTGACGTAAAAGTGGGTGATGTGTTAACTAAGGATGAGCTGTTACCCAATCAGCATTTCACAAAACCGCCTGCGCGGTTTACTGAAGCAAGCTTGGTTAAAGAGTTGGAAAAACAAGGTATTGGTCGTCCATCGACTTACGCTTCAATTATTTCGACCATCCAGGATCGTGGTTATGTACACGTTCAAAATCGTCGTTTCTACGCCGATAAAATTGGCGACATAGTGACTGACCGTTTGGTTGAAAGCTTTCGTGAACTAATGGACTATAGTTTTACCGCCAATATGGAAGCGATGCTTGATACCGTGGCGGAAGGTAATAAAGATTGGATTGAGCTTTTAAATGAGTTTTATTCCGATTTTACCAATCAGTTGACGAAGGCTTCTGGTGATGAGTTTGGTATGCGCAATAATGCGCCGACCGAAACGGATATTACGTGTGAAAAATGTGCCCGTCATATGCAAATTCGCACGGGCAGTACAGGCGTATTTTTGGGGTGTTCGGGTTATGCCTTGCCGCCCAAAGAACGCTGTAAAAGCACAATGAATTTAGTGCCGGGTGAAGAAGCTGTCAGTATGGATGCTGACGATGACGAGGCCGAAACGCTCCAGTTGCGCAGCAAGCGTCGTTGCCCTAAATGCAACACGGCGATGGAGAATTATTTGTTGGATGAGTCTCGCAAGTTACATATTTGCGGTAGTAATCCAGACTGTAATGGTTACGAGATAGAGAAGGGCGCCTTTAAAATTAAAGGTTATGAGGGGCCCACGCTGGAGTGTGATAAGTGCGAAGCTGAAATGCAGCTTAAGAATGGCCGCTTTGGTAAGTACTTTGGCTGCATGAATGAAGAGTGCAAGAATACGCGTAAGTTACTGCGCAACGGTGAGGCGGCTCCACCTAAAATGGACCCCGTCGATATGCCGCATTTAACGTGCCTGAAAGTGGAGGACCATTACGTTTTACGCGATGGCGCTTCCGGCATGTTCTTGGCGGCTAGTCAGTTTCCTAAAAACCGTGAAACGAGAGCGCCGCTGGTGAAAGAACTGATTACCGTTAAAGATCAGTTGGATCCGAAGTATGCGCATCTCTTGAAGGCGCCTCAAGAAGATAGCGATGGTAATGATACCGTTGTGCGCTATAGCCGAAAGACCAAAGAGCAGTACGTGCAGTCTGAGCTTGAAGCTAAGCCAACAGGCTGGAAGGCTTTTTATGAGGGCAGCAGGTGGGTCGTTCAAGAAAAGCCCGTCAAAAAGGCGCCAGCTAAAAAAGCACCGGCAAAAAAAGCTAAAAAGAGCGATTAGTTTCAGTGGCTGATGTTGCACTTATACGTTTTGTGGACGACCAGCGCGCGCAAGTGCGCTGGCTACTTTCACAGTTAGCCAATGTTGAATCGCTAAGCGCGCTATCCCAAAGGACTTTCTTAACCGCAACAGTTCGCGCGATGCATAATGCCTTAACCGGTTATTTCGCGGAGTGCACGCAAAAACGTTATCAGCCACACGCCTGGCTTTCGTTATTGGGGGCCGCGGGTAGTTTTGCGGCGATGCGTAAAGTTGCACCATGCGAAGCTCATTTGGTCGCTAGCTGGCTTGCCCAAGAGGCGGATGCTACATCGCCTTTGGCAGCTGTGCTCGCGGTGTTGGCTTCTGTGGGGGTGCCGGAATCATCACAATACCGATCGTCTCTGCTGGTTGATACATCGTTATCAGCGATGGCACCTAAGGCTGAATCGCTAATTGCCAGCTCAAGCGGTGGTGAGGTATTTGTTGGGCCAGAGCTGAGTTGTTCTTGGGCAGAGTTAGATGCCTTGATGTTGTATGAGCGCTCGCAAGCTTTGGAGTGTTAGTCATTGTGGTGAAGCAAACATTTAAAGTGGTAAGAAGTTGAGTATGTCTACAGACAGTGATGAGCCGTTGCTCTATGAGGTTGTTGAGTTTCCCGATGGTGAGGTTGGCTTATGCCGTGCCGGCGAGGGTCGCTCCGATGGAGAGCCGTTAGTCACTATTCGTTTTTCAGAAGAGTCTCGATACTTTCTTGAAGCTGCGCTTGAAAATGGTGCGATTAGCGTAGCTAAAGCCATGATTGAAGCCGGTTTGGATGCGGTACAAGACCTCCAGTCTGAGGTTCAAGATGAGGACGATAAAGTCGTTTCTCACTTAGTGCATTAATAACGTCCTCTTTGTCGCTAGTTTGGCTATCATTTGAGCTGCATGCTCCGGTTTGCTAACATGCGCACCCTTGCTTGGTGTTAGGCCAAGCCTCCCTCCCTAATATGTTGAGTAGTATGTTCAATTTAATCTATCGAACCCCGTCTAATTTAAAAAATGACGTGCTGTCCGGCACGACTGTCGCTTTCGCGTTAGTACCTGAAGCTGTTGCTTTTGCTTTTGTTGCAGGGCTGGAGCCCATGATTGGCTTATACGCGGCCTTTATGATGGGGCTTATTACAGCCGTTGTGGGTGGTAGGCCGGGGATGATATCGGGTGCAACAGGCGCGACTGCTGTCGTTATGGTCGGCTTGGTTGCATTATATGGAGTGGAGTACCTGTTTGCGGCGGTGCTGCTGTCGGGCTTGTTTCAGATTCTTGCAGGGGTGTTTCGCTTAGGTAAATACATTCGCATGGTACCGCACCCTGTAATGCTGGGCTTTGTTAATGGCTTGGCCATTGTTATTTTCCTCGCACAACTGGGGCAGTTCTTTATCAATAACGATGTTGGCGAGAAGGTCCTAATGACCGGCTCTGCAATGTATACAATGCTGGGTTTAATTGCTGTAACGATGGCAATTATTCACTTTTTGCCGAAGTTAACAAAAGCGGTGCCTTCTTCTTTGGTTGCCATTGTTGTTGTGACACTTTTAGTGCATAGCTTGGGGCTTGATGCGCGTACAGTCATTGATTTTGTACGCGATATGCTACCTGCTGATCAAGCCGCGACAGCGACGCTTGAGGGTAGTTTGCCCACATTTTCTATCCCTGCAGTTCCGTTTACCTGGGAGACACTGAAAATCATTCTGCCAACGGCGCTCATTTTGGCAGCGGTAGGTTTGATTGAGTCTTTACTGACCTTAACATTAATCGATGAAATAACGGGGACGCGTGGCCGCGGTAATCGTGAGTGTATTGGTCAGGGTGTTGCGAATGCGACTAATGGTTTTTTTGGCGGCATGGGTGGTTGTGCAATGATTGGCCAAAGTATGATCAATATTAACTCTGGTGGCCGAGGCCGGATGTCTGGCATTACAGCTGCACTGGTTTTGCTGGCCTTTATTTTATTTGGAGCACCATTGATTGAGGTTATTCCCTTGGCGGCTTTGGTGGGCGTCATGTTTATGGTCGTACTCGGTACCTTTGAGTGGGCCTCTTTGAGAATGTTTCGGAAGATTCCAATGTCGGATGCTTTCATTATTGTATTGGTGTCGGGCATTACTGTTGTTGCGGATCTGGCAATTGCTGTGATCGTTGGTGTGATTGTGTCTGCGTTGGTTTTTGCGTGGAAGCATGCGCAACATATCGAAGCGAAAGAAAGTGTTGATGAGAAGGGGATGAAAATCTACGCGCTTCGAGGGCCGCTGTTTTTTGGTTCGGCCAGCAATTTCAAAGAGCTATTTACACCAGAAACAGATCCAGAGCATGTGGTTATTGAATTTGCGCGATCCAGAGTTAGTGATCACTCGGGAATCGAGGCGTTAGATAGTCTTGCTGTAAGGTATACGGCGCTCGGGAAAAAGCTTCATATTCGACATTTAAGTCCAGAGTGCATTAAGTTATTGGAGAATGCGGGGGATCTGTGTGAAGTGAACCGTCTAGAGGACCCTGAGTATCATGTAGTGAGCGATAAATTAGGTTAGTTCTTCTAAAAAGGGTCACTTGAGTGACCCTTTTTTATTGCTGCTTAAGCCAACTCGGCGTCTTTGCAGCAGTCTTGGTATTGCTGGTAGTAATCCTTTAAATACTCTTCGAACGGTTTTTGTGGGTCGGCCTCTTCGCTCAGTTGCAGGTGCAGCGATTCTTCGCTCATATCGCTATAGCGTTTATAAAGCTCGTCGGTCAAAGGCTTGCTGTTGAATATGGCCTTGTGTGCAGCGGCTTGCGATAGACCAAACTCTGTATGCGACAATCCATTATCAAGGGCTGCCATTACTTGCCCCGATGGCGTACGTTCTGGTTCGTGGAGTTTGTTTTCGGCGGACGCTATGGCAGCGCAATACGTACCGCTCTCTCCTGAGGCGGTGTTCAGCATGTCGGCAATGGGTTTCATTCCATCAAGGATTTCAAGTCCCCACTCGCTAAGCTTAACTTCTTTCCCGCTTTGCCCAATAAGGGTGAGCCCTTGCTTTCGACCTTCGGTGACGACCCTGCTTTGGTTAGTTGCCGTGTTTGCAAATTCCGTTTGATCGCATTTAGGGCTGGGTAGAAGTAGGCAATACATTAAAAACGTATCTAGCAGGTGAATCGTAGAGCCCGATATACCGACAGGACTGAAGGGATCTAAATCTAAGCAACGAACCTCAAGGTACTCAACGCCACGTTTGCACAGTGCAGTGAGGGCTGTTTCGCCGGCATGGGCGGTACGCTTTGGTCGTATGGGGCTGTAAAACTCATTCTCGATTTGCAGCAGGCTTTGGTTAAGTTGGCGTTTCCCGTTTTGCTCTATGGATTTGTAGTCCTCGTAGGACGTGTGAATAGCCTTACTTAGAGTGCTTGTGTAAGAGGGGAGTGTGTTATAGCAGACAAAAAGTTCTGATTGCGCTGAGCTTTGATATCCGAGATCGCCCATTCTTAATGAGGTGGCATAGGGTAGGCCGAGTGTGTTTTTACCAATATTTTGAAGGTTGTGTTTTCTGTCCGAAACAAAGCTGGCGTCAACAGCGGGAGATGCGCCAAATAGATAAATAAGTAGCCAATAGTAGCGTCTGAAGTTGCGAATAAGGTGAAAATACTTGTCGGTAATATAGGTGTCTAAGCAGAGCGTACTTTGCTCTTCGTTATGCAGGTGTGCCCAAAAAGCGCGGGGTAGCGAAAAGTTGTAGTGAA
>NZ_CEXWTU010000004.1:6273-64791 GCF_982758155.1 Marinagarivorans sp.
AAGCCCCGCGACGGTTTGCATTGTTCTTCCATAGCGAAGCCCAAGACCTTCTCTATAAATTGTTTTCATGGTCGCACGGTTACTGCTGCCGTATTGCGCTACAGGGATGCTGTCATCATTGGGGAGTTTGCAGGGCATACTTAGTGGCCATATCAGCTCCTCCTGAATGTTGTTGTAGCTATAGTTATGTAAATTACAAAGGTCTTCAAGCGTGTGCTGGCTAACATGTGTTGGCGGTGTAATGAACTCAAGCAAGGCTTCGCTAAAATCAGTTGTGATGTGGGGGTGTGTGAGTGCAGAGCCTAAGTTTTTCGGGTGTGGTTCTTGGCTTAATTCCCCCTCTCTCGTAGCTCTAAGACCTTCCTTTTCAATCCCGCGCAGTAAACCACAGGTCAGTGGCTGGTTGTGTTTTTCTGCTAGAGTATTAAGTGTGCGTATGGCCCATGGGGCGAGTGTTGGAGTGCTCATTCTGGCTCTTGATCCTCTTTTGGTGCGGACTCAGGTAGGCAAGGAGTTCCCCTGTCGCTGGTTGAGCACAAAAGCGTTTTGATTCTGAGTTGAGGGTTCTTGACGGTAAGTTCGACTTTAGTGTTGATCGCATCGTCTTTGTAAGCTGTTTTGTAGAGGCTGTTGGCGTCGCTGCCATCAACCCACTCTTGCTGCTTATTTAAAAATAAACCGTCATTATTTTGTAAAAGGTAAACTTCTGTCATGGTTGACTGTCAATTAAACTGTTGGAAGGTGAGTGTGAAAATTCAACATGTACGGCAGCATAGCGGCCTCGTTTATAGAGGACAAGTGGCACAAAAAGTTCTTGCTGAATGAGTTTGTGCTTTGCTGCCCAAAAGTTGGTTTTAACAGGCTATATTTAATATTAACTATTTGCATGTAAACAACATATGCGCGATATTGTGCGGCTTGCAGAGGCGCCAAGCCCGATGTTTCGCTGGTATCTACGCATTTTGTTTAAGGGTTAAACACTTGGCTGAACTAGTAATCAATAATAATGGAGAGAGTCGGTGACTGCAGAATCACTAAAAGCAGCGCCAATTGTGCAAGCCGCTATAGCTTCTTTAGCTAAAGCCGGCGATGTCATTCGAAAAGTGCCGGTTAGTCGTTGGCGCCTACTCATGCTGGTGTTTGTTGCATTTTGGGTCTGTCATAGCTTCGCGCGTCTTTTTTGGGTTGTTGTTCCTGTACCTGTTCAGCCTGTGGCTGATGTCGTACCGAAATCTGGAGTTTCTCAGGCCGGCAATGCTGGTGTCACCGTTGATCTTGCCGCCATTAATGATTTGTTCGGTAAATATGATGTCGATGCTGAGAAAAACAGAATGGCTGAAATTGAGGCGCAACGTAGAGATCAAGAGGCTAATCAGCCGGTAACCGAAACCACGCTCAATTTAAAATTACAGGGTGTTATTTCAAGTAACGAACCTTCAAAGTCTTGGGCGATTATTGGCGAAGCTAGTTCTCAGGCGCTCTATAAAATGGGTGATGCTATTCCTGGTGTGAGAGGTGTTACGCTAAAAAGTATTGCTGATCTTTGGGTTATCTTAGATAACAACGGCAAAGCTGAAAAGCTTTGGCTATATGGCGAGAGTGATAAAAAGATTAGTGCGAGGCCCTCACCTCGAGCTCCTAAGCCAGTTGTTAAGCCCGATGAAAATATTACTAAAACTGAGGTTGACGAAAACGCAGTTAAGGATATTAAGTCTATTGGTGATGTCGTACGTTTTATGGTCGCGACTGAAAATGGTCAAATGATAGGTTATAAGGTTAGGCCTGGTCGAAAGCGTGAACTATTCGATCAAGTTGGCCTCAAAAACAACGACATTGTTGTGTCCGTAAATGGAATTGAGGTAAATGAACCTCAAAAAGTTCGGGAAGTCTACCAAGCATTAAAAACGGCCACAGAGGCTAACCTTGAGGTGATGCGCGACGGTAGTACGCAATTTATCCAAATCCGCATGAGTTCTGGTTAGGAGACGAGTGGGTGCTTAAACGTATAATAAAAGTTGGTTCGGTGTTTTCGTTGCTTACAGCATTGAGTGTTTCAAGCTGGGCAGAGCAAACATGGACAGTGAATTTCAAAGATTCTGATATTCAAGAAGTCATTAAATTTGTTGCTGATGTAACGGGGAAAACGACCGTTATTGATCAGCGGGTTAAAGGGCGCGTAAAAGTCATATCTTCAAAACCCTTAAATGAGGAAGAGTTGCTGACTCTTTTTCGAACAGTTTTGGAGATACATGATTTCACCTTGGTTGAAGTTGATGATGTTATTCGTGTTGTCCCGTTAAAAGATGCGCGTTCGTCACCGGTTCCGGTTACGGATGCAACAACGAAAGAGTTGGGTTTTGTTACGCAGGTGATTCAGCTGCAAAACATCGCTGCTGCAAAAGTGCTGCCTGTTATTCGACCGTTGGTTCCGCAGCATTCACATTTAGCGGCTTATGACCCGTCGAACTCAATCGTGATTTCTGACTCTGTAGATAACATAGCGCGTATTCGTTCGTTAATTGAGCGTATTGATAAGTCTGCAACTCCGGTTACTGATGTGGTTGAGTTACGTTATGCCAGTGCTGATGAAATGGTGACAACGCTCACTAAAATTGATAAAGACGAAAAGGCCCGTAGCGGCTCGCAAAACAAAGTAACCTTAATTGCTGATAAACGAAATAATGCAGTTTTGGTTACGGGCGAAGAGTTACAACGCCAGCGCATTAAAATTCTTTTACGCAAGCTTGATAAGCCAAAAGCGCAAACAGGTAATGTGCGTGTTATTTATCTAGATTACGCAAAAGCTAAGCCGACAGCTGAAGTATTGACCAAAATTGTATCTAATTTATCCAAGTTGGGTCCTGGCGGTGGTAAAGGCGATACAGCAAGTGCTAGTGCAACGGTTGAGGCTGACGAGGACACTAATGCGCTTCTTATCACGGCCGAAGGTGATACCTTGAATTCGTTGCTGGATGTTGTTGATCGTCTTGATATTCGCCGAGCGCAAGTATTGATAGAGGCCATTATTGTAGAGATGCAAGATGGGGCTGCATTGGATTTAGGTGTCGCTTGGATGTTTAGAAATAACAAAGGTGCATATGGCGCATCTGAAGGCGGCGGTGGTGCAGTTAGTGCGGCTGCTTTAGGTGGTGCTATAGAAAATACTGACGAAAACGAGATCTCCACTCTTACTGCTCTGGCAACTGAATTAGCAAAGGCGACAGCAGCCGGCGGGCAGGTTTTGGGCCTTGTGGGTACTAATGATAATTTGGATTTTAATGCTGTGATTAGTGCAATGGAAGGTGACTCTAAGACCAATATCTTGTCGACACCCACATTGCTGACTTTAGATAATAGTGAGGCATCGTTTACTGTTGGTAAAAATGTGCCTTTTGTAACCGGCAGCTTCTCAAATACAGGTACTGCGGGGGGGAGTCCTTTCCAAACCATCCAGCGTGAAGATGTGGGTATTACTTTAAAAGTGACACCGCAAATTAATGAGGGTAATAAAGTTGTTTTGGATATATCTCAGGAAATTTCCAGTATCTCAGAGAGCAATAATGGCGCCTCGGATATTGTGACCAATCAGCGTAAGATTGAAACTAAAGTCCTGACCTCCGACGGAGATATTGTTGTGATGGGTGGATTTATAGAAGAGCGTGCGACCAACAGTGAGCAGCGAGTTCCTATACTTGGAAGTATTCCGCTGATCGGGCGTTTATTTCGAAGTAGTAAAAGAGGTAATGATAAAACAAATCTGATGATTTTTATCCGCGCAACGGTTATTCGTGATGATGAAGCTTTAATTGGTGCAACAGCAGAAAAATACCAATATATTCGCGATCAGCAATTACAAATGCGCGACAGGGGATTTTTACGTGCTAAGGACAAGGGCGCTCCTTTGTTACCCGATATGTCCGAGTATAATCTATCTCTTCCGGTTCCGGCATCGATCCCTGTTCCAATAAAGGCAGAGTAGGGGTGTCTGGCGTGAGCGATTTAGAGCAAACATTAGCGGAAGAGTTTGAGGATTCTGCTTTTACAGACCTTCAGGATGAGGAAGCTATTAAACTGGGGCGTTTGCCTTTTGCTTTTGCGTCCGATAACTCTGTACTGATTGAAGATGGAACCGTTTTTTATACGGGCACTCCCTCGCTTAAAACGCTGGTAGAGCTTCGTCGTTATACCGGTAATGCTTTACGACTAGAGGCACTTGAAAAAGAAGTGTTTCAAAAGCGATTAACGCATCATTATCAAAGTGGTGATAACGAAGCGCAGCAGGCTGTCGACGATATGGGTGCCGAATTCGACTTGTCGGCTCTAGCGGAAGACATTCCTGATGATGGAGAGTTGTTAAGTGGTGACGGTGATGCGCCTGTTATTCGTCTTATCAATGCAATTTTATCTCAGGCTGTACAAGAGCGCGCTTCAGATGTACACGTCGAGCCCTTTGAGCACCGTGTATCTGTACGTTTTCGTATTGATGGTGTGATGAAGGAGGTGTTATCACCTAAGGCTCAGCTTGGCCCTGTACTGACCTCGCGTTTAAAAGTGATGGCGCGCTTGGATATTGCTGAAAAGCGTATACCTCAAGATGGTCGTATTACGGTTAAATTGGCCGGGCATGCTGTTGATATTCGTGTATCCACATTACCAAGTGCTCATGGTGAGCGAACTGTAATGCGAATTCTGGATTCCTCGGCTGGAGCCCTAAAGCTCGATCAGCTCAATATGCCTGTGCAAGTGCTTGAGCATTTTAAAGCTGCGCTGGCCAAGCCGCATGGCATTATCTTGGTAACAGGGCCTACCGGTTCGGGTAAAACAACGTCTTTGTATTCCGGCTTAAGCTATCTTAATAGCCCTAGTCGAAATATTCTAACGGTAGAGGATCCCATCGAGTATCTACTGGCAGGTGTTGGCCAAACACAGGTCAATAATAAAGTGGATATGACGTTTGTGCGTGGTTTACGCGCTATTTTACGTCAAGATCCCGATGTTGTAATGATTGGTGAGATTCGAGATCAAGAGACTGCAGCCATTGCTGTACAGGCGAGTTTAACGGGCCATTTACTATTATCAACTCTTCACACGAATACGGCTATCGGTGCTATTACTCGATTGGGCGATTTGGGTATTGAGCCCTTTTTATTGTCTTCAAGCCTAGAAGCGTTAATCGCTCAGCGCTTAGTGCGCGTACTGTGTTCCGAATGTAAAGAGCCACACGATGCGAGTGCATCGGAGTGCGAGCGCATCAAAATACCGAAAAATAGTAAAATATTTAGGGCCGTGGGTTGTGAAAAATGCAATTACGGTGGCTATCGCGGCCGAACAGGTATTTATGAACTTATTACTGTTGATGATGGTTTGCGGCAGCTGATTCATGAAGGTGTTGGGGAGCAACAAATGCTAGCTCACGCTCGCCAATATTGTGAGCCGATCGAAGCTGATGGCCGCGCCAAGGTGCTGGCAGGTATCACAACGGTGGAAGAGCTTCTTCGCGTCACCTCCTCACATTGATGGTTTTTTATGGCAGCGTTTAGTTATCAGGCCCTTGATGCAAAAGGGAAAACAGTAAAAGGTATTATTGAAGGCGATAACGAACGCCAGGTTCGTTCGCAATTGCGGCAGCGCGGCTTACGACCTCTTGAGGTAAAAAGCTCTGTAAAAAGAGCAGTAGCCGGTAAAGCAAAAGGCCATGAAAGCAGTGGTGGTTTGGCAGGCCTGCTTAATAGCTTTCGTCAAACCAATGGTATAAAGCTCAACATTAAAGACACCTCCCTAGTTACGCGTCAGCTGGCCTCTTTAATTCAATCGGGGCTGCCGCTTGATGAAGTTTTACAGGCGTGTGCGAACCAAAGTCGTAAACCACAAATTAAAGCCATGATTCTTCAGGTACGTTCTCGTGTACTTGAAGGTCTATCTCTGACGCAAGCTATGGCTGAGCATCCTCGAACATTTGATGAGCTTTACCGGGCCATGGTCAATGCCGGTGAAGGTGCGGGCTTTCTCGGGCCGGTACTAGAGCAGTTGGCTGAGTATACCGAGAATAGCCAGGAAACAACCCAGAAAGTCAAAGGCGCGATGACCTATCCATTAATTTTATTTATGGTGAGTCTTGGGGTTGTGACGGCGTTGATGGCGTTTGTAGTGCCAAAGCTTGTGGGTTTATTTGAAAATCAAAAAGCAGAGCTGCCGTTTTCGACAAAGTTATTAATTTTTATGAGTGATTTTATCCTCAGCTACGGTTTGCTGTCTGTGGGTATTATTACGGGCCTTGTCATTGCCTTACAGCAATACATTAAAAAGCCTAAGAACGAACTTAAGTGGCATAAAATGCTGCTGAACATTCCGCTATTTGGCGAGCTCAACCGAACGGCTGAAGCCGCTCGGTATTCAAGCACGCTAGGGCTACTGGTGAAAAGTGGAGTGCCCGTGCTCGAGGCTCTAAATATAGCAGCGCAGGTTCTCACTAATCGCCATATTCAAGCGGCGGGCAAAGAGGTAGCTATCTCGGTTAAAGAAGGGATGGGGGTTGCTAAAGCTATGGATCAAGTTGATGAGTTTCCGCCGCTACTGGTACAAATGGTCGCTAGTGGTGAAACAAATGGACAGCTTTCGGAACAATTGCTTCATGCTGCATCTAACCAACAACGGGAGCTGCAATTTACGCTAGCAACAATGATGAGCCTTTTAGAGCCTATTACCATTTTGTTTATGGCCGGCATGGTAGGCTTTATTGTTATGGCTATTCTTAAGCCCATGTTTCAACTCAATCAAATGGTTTAATTGGCCATTATTTTTATTATCTATTAGGGGGTTTTATGACTCGTAAAAAACAGGGCGGTTTCAGCCTGATCGAGATCATGGTAGTTATTGTGATTATTGGATTAATGGTCGGTGTTGTAGGGCCTGCATTGTTTGGCAATATTGCGGAGGCGCAGCGCGAGCGCGTGGTTAATGACTTTGCATCGATTAAAACGGCACTACAGACTTATAAGTTAGATAACTACATTTATCCTACGAGCGAGCAAGGTTTAGGTGCGTTGGTTGATAAGCCTGATGGTGACCCTGAACCTCGTAAGTGGCGCGAAGGTGGCTATTTGGAAAAAATGCCAAAAGACCCTTGGGAGCGTGAATATGTTTATTTGAGCCCTTCTGATAACGGTAAAGGTTTTGATATTATCAGCTATGGCGCTGATGGCCTGCAAGGTGGTGAAGCCGAGGCGGCTGATATTAGCTTTTGGGATGAGAAAGAAGATTAATTAATGCGCCTATTAAAGAGCAAGGCAGGCTTTACCTTATTAGAAGTATTGGCAGTTATTGCTGTATTAGGTATAGCCTTGGCCTCTGTGACTTTAACAATAGGCCGTGGCGGTCCTGAGAGCGCCGTTACCGAGAAAATCGAACAGTTTATGGCGGTTAGCCGCTTTGCTGCCGACCGTGCGGTTCTTTCTGGTGACCCGATGGGTCTTTTGATGGAGCCGCCACAGTGGCAATCTGACTCTGAACCCGAATGGGAAAATATCGGCTGGCGTTATCGCTGGCAGGCTGGCAGTTTTCAGGGCTGGAATGACGTCCCTGAATTAGAAGCTATTTCATTTGACCCAGAAACAAAGCTGCACATATTAATTGATGATCTTGATTGGCGGTGGGAAGAGCTTTTAGATCGATCAACACCGGTCACTGCTTTTTATTCGACGGGTGATATTTCATCCATCGAAATTCAAATTACGGATGAGCGCCTTCCTGATTTTTTGCAAACGATTCATATTAATGAATACGGTCAGCTTGAATGGAAAGAGCTCGCCGAGGAGCTAGAAGCCCGTGAAGAGCGTAAGTAAAAGCCGTATCGCTTCACTCTGTGCTGGCTTTACGCTGATCGAGGTGATGGTAGCCTTAATGATTATTGGCTTGGCCTTGCCCGCACTTATGGCGCGCATGAGCACCATGGCTAATACCGTGGGCTACAGCCGCGATCTTACAATTGCCCACTGGGTTGCCGAAAATAAAGTGCAAGAAATGTATTTAGCTGAAAGTCTGCAAAATATTGTTCCAACAGGTCGTCAGGCCGGCGATATTGAAATGGCTGGGATGATCTGGGATTGGAAAATCGAAGCAGAAGAGCAAAAAGGCATGTATGCCGGCACTTTACGTGTATGGATACGAGTCGGGCCTCAAGGGCAAGATCCTATTGTTGAGATTTCGTCTATTATGGTTAAGCCCTGATGATATTGTTACAGGCTACTAAAAAGCTTCGCCATAATGGTTTTACGCTTATTGAGGTAATGGTTGCAATTGTGATTATGGCTATGATTGCGGTAATGACAAGTCAGTCTTTTTCAGTGGCTATTACTAGTTCCGAGGCTACTCAAGAGGCCATTGACCGCATTGCGGCTGTAGATCGTATCTGGGTTTTACTCGAAACTGATATGCGAAATGTAATACCTGCTATGCCTAAGGTTTCGCGAGACAAGCCGATTCCTCCCGTTTTTATAGACCCAAGTGAAGAGTATAGAATAACCTTGCTGCGCGCGGGCTATGCTAATCCGCTCCGGCTTCCTAGAACCGAAGTTGTTCGTGTTGGTTACCGTTTTGAGGATAATGCCATTTGGCGAGATACTTGGTTCAATATTGCAGAAAATGACGAGCGTAAAGCACGGCCTCAAAAAATATTAGAAGGAGTCGAGGATATATTTATTAAGGCGCTGCCGGGTGGCGGCCGATCAAGTGTGTCTGGCGGTCCTTGGCAAGAGCGTTGGCCAGCAAGTGGGCAAAAGCCTCAAACACTTCCGGCGGCTGTAGAAATAACGCTAATCACTGAAGACTTTGGTGAGGTGAAGCGTGTCTACTCTATACTTCCCGGAATTGACAATAGCCTTGTAGCCGAGCCCCCCACGCCATGAGGAAGTTTGATCGAGTAAAATTACCTCGTCGCCAATCTGGCATCGTTCTTATTCTTGCGATGCTGATTGTGGTGTTGGTAACGTCACTCGTGGTGTCAACTAGCTGGCGCTTCGAACTTGGTATGTCGAGGAATGAAAACCGCTGGCACGGCTTGCAGGGGCGTATGGTTCTTGAAGGTGGTGAGCGCTTAGTTGGAAAATTATTATTGGTTGAAGACATTAATGATCCTACGGATGACGGTGAGGCGGATCATCTCAATGAAATGTGGAGTGCGCCACAGACTGTGCCTATTGATGGAGGGGCAATTACGGTTGAATTAGAGGATGCCCAAGGTCGATTTAATATTAACCTGCTGGCACTTCCTAAAGCACCCATAATACAGAGTGACCCGAAGAAAGGGGACCCTAAAGATAGCGGTCCTCAGGAAGCTCTCCGATGCAAAAACAACCCTGAACTTTTCGACTGTTTATTCACTGTTGCTCAGCGCCGCTTTATTCGCTTCTTGCAAGTCATTCCGCTTAATGAACAACTTCTTACACCGGAAGAAGCGCTGGCGATAACTCAAGCTATTATCGATTGGGTGGACCCGGATAACGAGGTCTCTGGTTTTGGTGGTGCAGAGCAGAGTTATTACAGCGGTAGTGAGGTGCCTGTTGTACTCAGTAATGCCCCCATGACCACAATCAGTGAACTTAGCTTGGTTAAGGGTATAACTGCCGAGCTATACGAGAAGCTGTTACCTTATGTGATAGCGCTGCCAGCTAATGGTGATCAGGCTGCGTTTTTAAATATTAATACCATGCCGGATATCATGTTCCGCATGTTTAACGCTAAAGAGCTGCAAGAGGCTCTGGATCCTGATATGGGTAGCCTATTGGTCAGGGCTCGAAACGAAAAGGCTGACCTCAACTTTGGGCCGGGTCAGGGGTATCAAACAGCTGAAGAATTTGTGAATGATGCGGTGCTTGTTGAGTTAAACCTTAATCAAAACGATTTTGATGCCGAACAATTAGTTATCAGTACGAACTATTTTATATATTCAGCCGATGTAATGATTGGCGATAAAACCCGCCGAGGTAAGAGTTTACTGCGTCGTGATGGTACTAAAGTCAAAACACTTTGGCGCACAGATGCTAACTTTTAGGTAGAGCTTGCCTAACTTAACACTCAGTGTCATGGTCAGGTAAAAACGTCGCAACACTTTATGTTGCGCTCAATAATAAAAGAGTAGGTGATGCAGTGGCAGATCGAATTCTGGTACGCAAAATTGCAGTAGGTCTTTGGCAGTGGCGACATGTCTCGCCGCAAAATCAGTGGGTGGGAGATTCTTTCTATACTGGCGATATTAATTTGCTGGCAGAGTCTGTAACCGGAAAAACCTGCTGGTTAGTGCTTGATGGCTGCGAAGTGGTTACTCAGCGCGTAGATGTTGGTGTAAAGGACCGTAAGGTTTTATCTAAGCTCGTACCTTATCAGGTGGAAGAGGCTGTCGTTACACCTATCGATGAACTGGTATTTGCATATGGTCCTTTGATCGAGGGTGATGTGGATGCCTCTTACGCCCGCGAAGATACTATTGCTGAGCAAATTGAAGAGCTTGAAGGTATCGGCGCTGAAGTGCAGTCAGTTGTATGTGATTATCTCGAGTTAGATCAGGGTGAAGGCTGGGTCTTACTACTTGATGGCGAAAATTTTTATGCGAAAACAAGCCCATATGCCGGGTTTAGTTGTGATGCTGAAAATGCTGAGCTATTCATATTGGCGCTATGCAAGCGTTATGACGTTGATAATCTCCCTGCGGCGATCCATCTTGTTGCGGAAAGCGAAGAAGCGCTAATTAAGTTGCGTGCTTTTTTGCCGGAACATGTAGAAAGTTCTGAAACGGTAAGCCTTTATGAGCAAGAAGGAGGCTTCTGGGACGTTCTTAAACTGAGTGCTTTACCTATATTAGAATATCGGTCGGGTAATTTGGCGCGCAAGCTACCCTTTGCTCAGTGGTGGAATGAATGGAAAGTGCCCGCCATAGCGGCATCGGTTGCCTTTGTGTTAGCGGTAGGGACTACGTGGGGCGAATTGCATCAAGCTAAAAAAGCATCGCTGCATCTTTTTGCCGAACGTGATGCGATATTTCGGCAGGTCGTTTCATCGGGTTCGATTAGTGACCCTGTGCGCCAGCTTAAAGCGAAGGTCGGGACGCAGGCAACGACCGAGCCTTCGAATATCGTGTATTTGGTTTCTAAGGTTGCGCCTCAAATTAGAGCTAATGCCGATTTGAGTGTTACCAGTTTTCGCTATACGCACAATACTTCATCCCTGCAATTTAATATTGAGGCTAAAGACTTTGCGATGCTTGAAGCGCTGCGCGGAAAAATTGCGGAAAGTGGTTTGACTGCGGAAATTAAAAGCTCTCGTGTTTCTGGCGATATTCATCAGGCGCAAATTCGAGTAACGGATAGCTAGATATGAATGAATTTAAAAACTGGTTCTTACAAAACTCTCCTCGTGAACAGCTGTTGTTGGCAATTGGATCGATCGCGATTGCGTTAACCATTTTGTATCTCGGGCTACTTGCTCCGATGACGACGGATCGAGATAAGCAAATAACGAATAATAATGCGGTATTGGCTCAGCAGGCTGAAGTACGCCGGCTGGCGTCGATTGTACTGGGGCAGCAGCAAGGTGGAGCAGCGCAGCCAAGAAGCTTGGCTCAGGTGACCAACCAAAGCCTTCGAAACCATGGCTTGCGCATGGACGATTTTCAGCCTACTGGCGACAGTGATGTTCGCGTGAGGCTGGCTAGTGTTGAGTTTAATCGGGTAATGGCGTGGCTCGACGAGTTAGAAAATAAAGAAAGTGTTCAAGTGACAGAGGTTTCCATAACGGCAGGTGATGTGGATGGAATGCTTAATAATGTCACCGTGAAATTGCACAGGAACTAGCATGTCTAAATTATTAAAGTTGGTTTTGGGGTTAGTGCTTGTAGGCTATTTCGGCACGTTAGTTATTGTGCGTACCCCTGCAACATTGGTTACGGCCAATCTTGTTAAGGTTGCGCCCAATATTCAGTTGGCCGCAATTACCGGCACTGCCTGGAAAGGGCGTGCAGGGGCTGCACACCTTAATATTGAGGGGCAGGTTATAGAGCTGGGTTCCTTGTCTTGGACGTTTCGGCCTTTATCTCTATTTGCGCTAAAAGCCTGTGTTGATGTTGAAAGCGATATTGTAAATGGCAATGTGTGCCGTACTATCGGCGGGATGAACGAGTTCAAGACTTTACAGGTTGAACTTCCTGCTAATTTGGCAAACAAGTCACTGCCCGATGCAAAGCTCGCAGGTGTTGCTAGCTTAATTATCGCTAAAGGTGCGGTGAATGATTTAGGTGAGGTATCTGCATTGGAAGGGAATTTCACTTGGCGTGGTGCCCGATTAAATTTTCAGGGTATGTGGTTTACTTTGGGTGATTTTGCTGCAGATTTATCCGCTGCGGGCAACGGTGGCGTGCAGGCGAGCATATTCGATTTGGCGGGCCCGTATGGGGTGCGTTTAAACGGAGAATTTGGTGTTGCAACATCACCTAAGGTTAAAGGTGAGGTTCATCCAAGAGAAGATGCATCGGATGATATTCGTGATGCCTTGGGTCTATTCGCCGTTCCGCAGGATAGCGGTGCGTTTGCGGTTTCATATCCAATCGGTAGCTAAAACTTTATGGGTGGAGTTTGAAATGTTCTGCCTTATTATCTGTGGAGTTGTGAGTGCCTGTTAATTTTGGCCGTAGTACCCTTCTTATACTGCTAGCGATACCTTCGTTAGTATGGGGTGAGTGGTGCGAAGACTCCCAAAACATCATGGGCACGCCCGTTACCGTCAGCCTATGGTCGCCTTCACGTTCTGACGGTGAGTCAGCTATCGCTGGTGTTATGGATATTATGCGGGGCGTTGATAGTCGCCTTTCCCCCTATAAAAAAGACTCTGAGCTTTCGATCTTAAACCAAAAGGCTTTTGCTCAACCCGTCATATTATCTGACGAAATGAAGTTTCTTTATGAGCAATCACAAGCCATGTTTGCGTTGTCTGATGGTGCCTTCGATATTACCTATGCTTCGGTTGGTAAGTTCTATAACTACCGCGAAAAGACGACGCCTTCTAGCCAAGATATCGAACGCCTATTACCTTCACTTAATACAATGCATCTAGCGTTTGATACCGCTAATCAGACATTACAGTTCTTGAATGCTGGTGTAGCGATCGATTTAGGGGGTATTGCTAAGGGCTATGCTGTCGATTTGGCGATTAAATACTTGCAGGCGCAAGGGATTAAAAGTGCTTACGTCAGCGCTGGTGGTGATAGCAGAGTGATGGGTGATCGTGGTGGGCGGCCATGGTTAATAGGTATTAAGAATCCTCGCTTACAAAAGGGTAGCGATAAAGAAACGGTGATTACCTTGCCGCTAGAAGATGTTGCCGTTAGCACTTCAGGTGATTATGAACGTTTCTTTATTGATGAAAATACCGGCCAACGTATCCATCATATTATTAATCCGAAAACGGGGCGCAGCGCTTCTGAGGTAATGAGCGTGACTATTATCGGTACTGAAGGGGTCCGAAGTGACCCGCTCTCTACGGCCGTTTTCGTGTTGGGTGTACAAAAAGGCATCAACTTAATCAATAAGTTGCAAAACTATGACGCTGTCATTATTGATAGGGCTGGCCAAGTGCACTATAGCAATGGTTTAATGCCGCCTGCTTCCTAGCGGTATTAAGTTAAAAGTGAGTCATGGAGTGCTATCCTTCCTTAAATTAACCAAGGCGGTAGCATGTGAGGAGCTTGGCAAAGCCACTTTGCCGTGCTTGTTAAAGGAAGTTCTGCGGGGCCACCCTCAGGAAAATACAATAGAGGCGCATTTATGCCTACCCACGTGGTACTGCTTCATTCGTCTGATATCGGGTCGTTGTAGAACGGGAGACGCACTTGTTAAACACAGTTACAAACCCTCGCGCATTGGTGCTGATGGCATTGCTTGCCAGTCTATGTTTACCACTGAATGCACAAGAAGGCGCTGATGCTGAGAGTATTAGCGATAGCAACACGGAAGTCACAACTGTTGAGGCAACAGCTTCAGATACGAGTGACCTTAAAGCTGCGCACGAAGAAAGTAGCCAAAACTTTGTAGAGCGCAAAGAAAATGCCACTCCTTTAAGTGAGCGAGTCGAAGACTTAAAAAAATCGGCCCTTGAGCTCAATCGCGACCTGCTAATTTTAGAGGAAGATTTGCTGTTCCCTGCGAATACGCAAGTGGCTATTTACGTATCCGTTGATATCGGAAAATTCTTCTCCTTAGATGCTATCCGCTTGATGATCGATGGCGAAATGGTTTCGAGTCACCTTTACACCGAAAAGCAAAATAGTGCTTTGGTTCGCGGTGGTGTGCAGCGTCTATATCTTGGCAACTTAAAAACCGGCCAGCACCAAATTACAGCCTTCTTTCACGGCTATGGCCCTGAAGGGCGTGAGTATAAGCGTGGCGCTAGTTTTACGTTGAATAAAGACCAGTCCCCGACCATGCTAGAAATCCAAATTCAGGATTGGATTACACGGATGCAACCGACTTTCAAATTCAAAGAGTGGCATCTATGAGTGCACGCCTCTGGTGGGCGTTGATATTGTGCACTTTTTGTTCAACTGCCGCAGCTAAAGAAGAACCGTTGAGCTCCGTCGCCGATTTGCGCTACGGGGTTGCTTTATATCACTACTATCAAGACCAGCACTTTCTAGCTTTAAGCGATTTGTTAGTTGCGCAAAAGCAGGGGGGCATTAAGGGACATGGCGACAACCCAGAAATAATGATGGGTGGCTTCTATATGGCCTATGGTCTTGAGCGCACAGCCAGTGATATTTTTGAGCGCTTACTTGATAGTAATCGACCGCAAAAAACACGCGATGCCGCGTGGTTATACTTAGCGCAAATGCGTTATCTTCGTGGGGATCTCACGGCAGCACATGATGCCCTTGATCGCATAAGCGAAAACCCTACAGGTACCGCGGCTGAAGAGCTCGAATATCTTCAAGTTAATCTTTATATCAAAGAAAACCGCTTGGAAGATGCAAGGGCTATAGTCGATAAAGTTAATCGTCGTGAAGATCGTGCGCCGTATTTGTATTTTAATATGGCGGGTGCCTATGCGCGTAATCAAGACTATGAGCAGGCTGTTGCATTCTACAATCGAATTGCTCAAATGCGACAACGCTCGGAAGCTCACCTTAGTCTTTACGATAAGGCCATGACAGCGGCAGGTTTTGCTTATTTATACAACAAACAGAATGATTTGGCGGTTGAACAGTTTAAGCAGGTTCGCCTTAAGGGGCCTTATTCAAATCGTGCGTTATTAGGGTTTGGTTGGGCGCAAGTTGAAGGCGAAAATTACCAAGCGGCACTGACACCTTGGCAGGCTTTATCTAAGCGCACTTTGATTGACGAAAATACGCAGGAAGCTATGGTAGCGATTCCTTATGCGTATGAAAAAATGAATCTCAAACCTGCAGCTTTACAAAAATACCGTGAAGCAGAAGCAAGTTTCGAATCTGAAATAGCAACGCTCGATATCTATATGCAAGATCTGCGTGGCGATGCCATGTTAGATGCTTTAAATATTGATCCGTCCGAAGATATTAACTGGCTCGATTATGCGCAAAGCAGTAATTTGGCACCACAGTTAACCTATTTGACTGAGCTTTTCTCGCGTAGTACCTTTCGTGGTCTTATTCAGGAGCTGCGAGACTTACTGGATTTAAAGCGCCGTTTAGTCGAGTGGCAAGGTCGGATGAACTTTTATAATGACATGCTAGTCGAGCGCGAAGCGAATCGTTTGGCTGAAATGGATTTTATGGCGCAGCAAGAAGCCTATTCGCGTTTAATCGCATTAAATGCCGAGCGAGCTGATATTTTTAGCTACCTCGCGGCTGTCGAGCAAAGCAATGATTTCACAGCATTACTGCAAGGTGATGAGCTGTCTCGTTTAGAGCGTATTGAGCGGGCAGAGCGTAACATTTCTTTACTTGAAGCGGCCGGTGAAGACGTAACCGATGCAAAAGAGAAAGTGCGTAGGCATCGGGGTTTGCTGGAATGGCAGTCGGGACAATTTTTTTCCGAACGTCTTTGGCGTGGTCGCAAAACATTAGTCGAGTTGGATCAAAATATTCAGAGCGCTTCAAAAGCGCAAGATAGAATTCAAAATCAAGTGGCTAACGGTAATGATTTAGCGCCTTATCGTGCCCGCATTGATGATTCGCGTGCGCGTATTGATTTGCAGCTAGAGCAAGTCCATGGCGAGATATTAAATGCACAAGAAGTCTTGCGTGGAGAAGTTGCGACAGCATTAGATGATCAACGCGTTAGGTTACGCTATTACCTTGCGCAAAGCCGATTAGCGATTGCACGTTTATTAGATGAAGCTGATGGAGAGGACTACTAATGAAGCTTTCTTCTTCAAAAGTCACTCGATCTGTATTTGGTTATGCGTTAATTACTTTCGCGGTTTCTTTTCTTGTAGCTTGTGGTTCATTTAAGCAGCAAATTTCTGACTTAGGTCCAACGCTTGCCGATTTGCCTGAAGCAGAAATTCCTGTTGTGCTAGAGCCTGTGGCGGTTGTTTCGCGCGAAGAAATTGAGGCCATGTATCGGTCAGCGCTTAGTGTAGCCGAAGATATTGAACTTCGTCATCAAATACAAATTCGTTTAGCCGACATTGCAATGGCCCGTAACGAAGATGCTCAAATCACGAGTGAAACGGGCGGTATTTTCTTTAGCGATACGATTGATATGTATGATCAGTTAATTCAGTTACAGGCAGCGCAAGCTGGCGTAGCGGATGAGCGATTGTTATACCGTGTCTCTAAAGCTTATGCTTTGGATGCCCGCATGGGCGAATCTGATACTCGTTTAGCAGCGCTCGTAGCCGCTAACCCGAGCTCGCCATTTGCGGCCGAGGCGCAATTTCGGCGTGCGGAGCTAGCGTTTGGCCAGCAAGATTATCGCCAGGCGTATGAGCTATATTCGGCGGTTGTCGATTTTGGCGAAGAGACTCCGTTTTTTCTCAATGCTGTTTATATGCAGGGTTGGGCGCTTTTCAAGCAAGATAGATATCATCAATCACTTGTACCGTTTGGCCTTGTAATGGATAAGGTATTGCCGCCAGGTGTTGCCACTAGTGACTTGAGCGACTCACAAAAAAGTTTGCTTGCGGATACTTTGAAAGTAATGGGGTTTTCGTTCTCTTACCTGGATGGGCCCGACACTATTGCTGAGTTTGCGGATACTCAAGGCGAGCGGGAATACCAGCATCTTATCTATCGCCAGTTAGGTGATTTGTATCTTGATAAAAAGCGTTATCGGGATGCGGCCAATACTTATTCTGCTTTCGTTAGCCGTTACCCCGAAAGCCAGTTTAGTCCAGAGCTTGCCGTTAAAACTATTGACGTTTATTTAAAGGGTAATTTCCCGAAAGACGTACTGCCAGCCAAAGAGGCTTACATTCAAGGCTTTGGTTTAACTTCGGCTTATTGGCAAAACAGATCACCAGAGCTACGCAGTACTTATTCAGATACTTTAGAAACCTATTTGGATGAGGTGTCTAGTTATTATCACGCTGAGGCACAGGCTTTGGTCGCCGCGAATAAAAAGTATAAAGCCGGTGCGTTGAAAAAAGCTCCTGAAGCTGCAGAACCTTATTTTGTTAAGGCTGCCGGTTTTTATGGTGAAATATTAAAAACGTTCCCCGAAAACAAGCGCAAGTCTGAGTTAACTTTCTTGATGGCTGAAGCATTAAATGATGCGGGTAATCTGCCTGAAGCGGTCGCATCTTATGAGCAAGTCGCTTACGGTTTTCTTGATGAGCAGCGAGGGGCAACGGCAGGCTATGCTGCAATCTTAGCTTTAGACTTTATGCTGCAGCAGTATGAAGGCACCGCGCAAGAAAACAACGATGCTTTAATCGCACTGCAAACGCACCGTATTAATAGTGCGATTAGTTTTGCCGATTATTATCCTGCAGATGAGCGTGCCGTTGCTGTTTTAACGAATGCGGCTGAAAGATTGTATCGCGAAGGCAATAAAGAGCAGGCTATTGTGGTCGCTACGCGTTTAACAACGTGGCAGCCTGTGCAGTCTTTGGCTTTACAAAAAACAGCGTGGTTGGTGTTGGCGCATAGTCAATTCGAATTGGAACAGTACGAGCCTGCAGAAGAAGCTTATCGTCACCTCTTAACGATTGTTGCGCAAACGGATAAAGATCGTGTGCAAGTCTTAGATCGAATTGCAGCTAGTATGTATAAGCGTGCCGAGAAAGAAATTGCTGTGGGTGCGAAGTCGCAAGGGGTTAATCGCTTACTTAGTATTGCCCTAATTGCGCCGTTAACCGAGCTTGCACTTAATGGTCAGTATGATGCAGCCAATTATTTAATTGAAATGAAAGAGTGGACACGTGCCGAGCGTGTGCTCATCGATTTTCAGCAGCGCTTTCCCGCTAATAAGTTAGTTAAAACAATCCCGCCTAAACTCGCTGTTATTTATCAAGAAACACAGCAGTGGGATAAAGCGGCAGAGCAATTGGTGATTATGTCTGGTAGTGATGCCGACCCCGATACCCGAAGAAGCGCGCTGTACCTTTCCGCAGAATTGTATCAAAAGTCGGGTAATAGTCCGTTGGCCGAAAAAACCTACGAAGATTATATAAAACGTTATCCAGCTCCTTTTGATCTTGCTTTAGAGGCTCGCGTTCAATTAATGACTATGGCTGAAAAACGAGGGTCAATACGAACGCAAGAGCGTTGGATGCAAGAATTGATTCGAGTGGACGCCAAGGCGGGCTCAAGCCGCAATGCACGTTCAACCTATCTTGCCGCTCAAGGCGCGAGCTATTTTGCCGGCAAAGATTTACAAGCTTTTGAAGCGATTCAGTTGCGGGCGCCGATCAAAAAGACCCTTAAAGCTAAGCGCAAGGCCATGGATAATACCCTCAAAAGTTATAAGGCTGTAATTGATTATGGCGTTGCGGAGTTTGCGACTGAGGCGAATCACCGTATTGGTGAGGTTTACGCGAACCTTTATCAAGAGCTACTTAACTCTGAGCGCCCTAAAGGGTTGGATGAGTTGACGATGGAGCAGTACGAAATCATGCTGGAAGAGCAGGCGTACCCATTCAAAGGAAAAGCCGTTGATATGCTAGTGATTAATGCCGAGCGTTCATGGGATGGTTTTTATGATAAGTGGGTTAAACAAAGCTTTGACGCACTAGAAAAATTACTGCCTGCGCGCTATGGCAAAAAAGAAACTATTGTCGAGGTAAGCAAAGGTGTCCATTAAAAAACCTAGCAGCTTGCCTCTCCAAAAGGGTTACAGAGCATTTTTTATCCTGTGCCTTGCAGTAGTTATGGCTATAACTACTGGTTGTGCAACTAACGGTGGTGGTTCGCGTGCCGAGCCTGAAGCTGATATTGTTTACGAGCCTGGTGAGACTGCGCCGCTTGTATTGCTGCCAAATCCATATGATCAGCAAAAAGTAAAAGTTTCTGCCGGTGTAAAAGCTGCCTTTGTTCAAGGCGTGGTTTTAATGGAGTCAGAAAATTGGCCGCAAGCCGAACTGCACTTTGATGGATTGACTCAATCGAATCCGCAGTTATCTGGTCCGTGGGTCAACCTGGGTATTTCGCTTTGGCGTCAAGAGCAATACGATGCGGCAGGGCAAGCTTTTGATAAAGCGATTAATGCCAACGCGTTAAATATTGAAGCTTACAACGCTTATGGCGTAATGGCGCGCGAGCAAGGTCAGTTCACGCAAGCTGAAGAGCTCTACAAAAAGGCGATTGCCGTCTGGCCGCATAGTGCTGTAGTGCATCGTAATCTCGGTGTGCTTTACGACATGTATATGGGGCGTTTTAACGATGCGCTTGCGCACTTTGAAATGAGCGCCCGAATAATGGGCGAGCCCGATAAGCAATTAAAAGGCTGGATTGTTGATATAAAGCGGCGCCAAGCGAAAGCTGCACGCGAACAGGCAAAGCTACAGTCTAATAATGCACAAGCAGGAGGGGCACAATGAGAGCCTTTTTATCCTTGAACTCTGCACTGGCTGCCCTTTTTTTCGGGCTAAGCTTTAATGTTGTTGCCGATGATGTGGTCAGTATCAGCACAACGGTGAAAGGCAACCAAGAGCACCCGAGTGTGACTTACATTATTCCTTGGCGACAAGCTTCAGATGAAAATGCTTTAACAATGCCATTTACTACGCGCACACGACTAGGTGATGTTTTTGATCATGTCGAGCGTGTAGAACATGAACGCGAAGTAACTTACCTTGTGCAAATGCGAGCTGCACCGGTAGCTTACGATATTGATGATAACGCTACAGAATAAGTTTTCCATTTCCCTTTTTATTAATTATTTTTAAGAACAACGCACGGCGGAGAGAATAAAATGTTAGATACTGCGATTGGCTTTTTTCAAAATGGTGGGCCTTTCATGTACCCCATTGGTTTGGTGTTGGTGGTTGGTTTGGCTGTTGCCATTGAACGCTGGATTTTTTTAACCGTAGCTAAGGGCTCAAATCGTCGAGCATTCGACCGAATATTGCCTTTGCTTCGCAAAAAAGATTATAACGGCGTTGTCGAAATTGCTCGTAGCTCTCAGGCGCCTGTAGGTCGAATTATTGCTTCTGGTCTGGCGCGTATGCAGCAGACCCCACGTCGTGAAGAGATTGAGTATGCGATGGAGGAGGGTGTAATGGAGGCTGTGCCCCGCCTAGAGAAGCGTACGGCGTATATTGCCACGCTCGCAAATATCGCAACCCTACTGGGCTTATTGGGAACAATTATGGGCCTAATCGCAGCATTTACCGCGGTTGCAGAAGCAGATCCCTCTGAAAAAGCAACGCTGCTCTCACAGAGTATTTCTGTAGCGATGAACACAACTGCTTTTGGTTTGATGGCGGCTATTCCACTCTTGCTTTTGCACACATCTATTCAGAATAAAACTAACGAAATTATCGATAGTTTAGAGATGGCAGGTGTGAAATGCTTGAATATATTATCGACAAGCGCACTTTCAGGTGCGGCTAAACCACAACCGGCCGCCGCTTCACCTGGCGCTCCTAAAAGCCCTGCTCGATAATTAGGCTGCAATAAAATATGAGAATCAGACGTAGAGCAAAAGAGGATGCCGATCTCGACATTACCTCTTTTATGAATCTGATGATCATTCTCGTGCCCGTTTTGTTAATGAGTATGGTGTTTTCACACATTACTGTACTGGATTTAAAACTGCCGGATTTAGCGCCCAATAGCGCCAATGATGATCCGCAGCAAAATGAAGCACTAGAGGTGGTCATTCACTCGAATAAACTGGTTGTTAATTATCCTGCAGGGGCACCGTTAAAAACTGTCCCACATAAGGACGGTGAGCACGACTTTAAAATGTTGTCGACCGTCTTACAGGAAATTAAGCGGCAGTTAGCTGAAAAAGGTAAAGAGAAACGCGATATCTTCATCCTTTCGCAGAAGGATACGGATTACCAGACTATCGTAACAACGATGGATACCGTTCGCTCCTATGAGGCTGTTGTCGTTGCTTCGGTTGTTGATGCAGAACTTTTTCCAGAGATCTCTCTCGGTGATGCACCTATTGTGCAGCCTATTGAGGAGCGCCCCTATGATGCCATGCCGGATGCGGAGGTGATGCAATGAAGCAATCCTTACGCGCACGCAGAATGGCCCGTTTACATCGACGACATAAAGGGCAGCCAAAGTTAAATCTTGTATCGTTAATGGATATTTTTACGATTCTTGTATTTTTCTTATTGGTGAACTCATCTGATGTGGAAGTACTGCAGAGTAATAAAGCCATAAAACTACCCGATTCAGTCGCCGAGAAAAAACCAGATAACACATTGGTTGTAATGGTTAGCGCCGAAGAAATTATTATTTCTGGCCGATCCATCGTTAATGTGAAGTCGGTGTTGGCTGAAGAGGGCGATGAAATTAAAGCCCTGAAAAAAGAATTGGAATATTTGGCGACACGTAAGCCTTACACCAATGATAGTGAGGCAAAAAAAGGGCGTGACGTAACAATTATGGGGGACAATTCGATCCCGTATACGTTGTTAAAGCGGATTATGACGACGTGTGCGCAAACTGATTATCGGAACATATCATTAGCTGTGAGTAAGATTTCTAACGCTACTGATGCAGGGGAGGCTCCATGAGTAATGCAAAACTCATATTAGCGCCAAACCTGGTTTTACCTTGGTCCAGCGAGCTAGAAGATAACAAGCGCTACTGGAAGATATTTTTTGGCCTGTTTATTCCTTTTGTTATCTTGGGTTACCTTGTTACTCAAGTACACTTGCCGGAAAAAACACGGGAAGAGCGCGCTAAATTACCGCCTCAATTGGCGCGTGTTGTTTTGGAAAAAAAGGAGCTGCCTAAACCGCCTCCGCCCAAACCTAAGCCCAAGCCTGAGCCCAAAAAAGAAGAACCTAAAAAGGAAGAGCCAAAGCCCAAGAAAGAAGAGCCGAAGCCTAAGCCAAAAAAGGAAGAGCCTAAGCCGAAAAAAGACCCTGATCCAATAAAGCTGAAAAAAGCTAAAGAAGTGGCTAAACAGAGTGGGGTTCTCGCTTTTGCTGATGATCTTAGTGCAATGCGAGATACACTTGATGTTAGCGATGTTAGAACACAGCAAGTTACGCGTGCTCAAGGCAAGGCGGCAGCGGTTAATCGCAACTTAATTAATAGCGGCGCTCAAACAATGAGTGGTGGTGTTAATACAGCGGCATTAAGTACCGACACTGGCGGGGCCGCGCTTTCTGGCCGTGAAACTACAGCCGTAGATAGTAAGTTGACTGAAGTGAGTGCCGCGGCGGCTGAAGAGCGCACTACCGATGCTGAAGCAATTAAAGGTACCCGTAGTAAAGTGGCGATGTCGCAAACCATTGATGCCAATAAAGCGAGTATTTTTGGCTTGTACCAGCGCGCTCTCGATGAAGATCCAACCCTTGAGGGTAAGGTGGTTTTCGAGTTAGTTATTGAGCCTGCAGGTAATGTATCCAGCGTTAAGATTGTTTCTAGCGATTTAGGTGATAAAAAGTTAGAGCGAAAACTTATGGCGCGCTTGCGCGGTATTAATTTTGGTGCCGACGATGTTCTGAAAACGACTTTAAGGCATACCTTTAATTTCTTACCCTATTAGTCGTTTTGTCGTTCAAAAACCCGCAGGAGTAATCTTGGCGGGTTTTTTTATAACTGTAAAATGTGGATGTTATGCTCAAGCCAATAGTTGATATTGTTAATGCCTGTGATTTTCCATCAATGATCCCTGCTGTTGCACAATGGCATCACCAAGAGTGGGCGCATTTGAATCCAGGGCAAACACTATCAGTTCGCATTGAAAAAATGGCGTCTTATCTCGACGCTTCAGTGTTATCCCCCGATAGCTTTTCGCCAACGTTATTTATTGCTTTAAATGCCGAAGGTGAACCTGTTGGAACAGCCGCGCTGGATCTGCACGATATGGATTGTCAGCCAATATTATCGCCCTGGCTTGCCAGTGTGTATGTGTTGCCAGAAATGCGAAGGCGGGGTATTGCTTCAGCGTTGGTTGCGCATGCTGTTAATTGTGCAGTTAGTGAGATGGGCGTTGATCAGATGTACTTGTTTACCCCCAATCAAAGAGTCTTTTATGAAGGGCTAGGTTGGTCGCAACTTCAGCACTTGTTGTACTACGGTGATGAAGTTGATTTGATGCTCTACCAGCGTGATTCTAGTGCGCAGTAATTTTTTCTTGTCCGCAGCGACCACAGCGGTATTGTGTTACTAGCTTCCCCTGTTTTACGTCAAACTTTTTTTCTGTCACGATTTTCCATTGATGAAAACCATTTTTGCACAGGGTTTTACCTTTATGCTTTTCGCTGAGTTTAGGGCGTTTAAACGCTAAAACATTACTCATTTGTTAGAAATAGCTTGTCTGTTTTTGCCGCCAGAATGGCATCGGTAAAGTGCATGTTATTAATTTTGTGTGTCCACCACTGTACTGTCACCTTGCCCCATTCAATAATTAAGCAGGGGTGGTGATTGTGTGTGTTGGCAAGCGCGCCTACTTTGTTGGCAAAAATCAGTGCTGCGCTGAAATTTGAAAATACGTAAGTGCGAACTAGCGTAGGTTGGGGTTGTTGGTGAGCTTCCCAGTTGGGCAGTTCGTGCAGTGCCTTGGTAAGTTCTTCGCCAATAAGAGCTGTAGCCCCGACTTGGCACGCTTGGCATTGTTGGTCAGCGAGCTTGTTCATTTAATTGTCCGTCGTGTTAGTTGCCTCGTTTTACTTTTGACGCTACAAAAATAAAGCGGGGCGGCTAAAGCTGTTTCTTATTTAATATCGAGAACCTGCTCGGCAATTTTAGCCTGCCAGATCTTGGGTCCAGTTTTATGTGCGGAATCACCTGTACTGTCGACTGCGACTGTCACCGGCATGTCTTTGACTTCGAATTCATAAATCGCTTCCATGCCTAAATCTTCAAAGCCGACGACTTTAGAGTGCGTAATGGCCTTTGATACTAAGTAGGCGGCCCCACCGACAGCCATTAAGTAAACAGCTTTATTGTCTTTAATAGCCTCTATCGCCGAATCGCCGCGCTCTGCTTTACCTACCATACCTAATAGGCCGGCCTTTTCGATAACGGTACGGGTAAATTTATCCATTCGTGTGGCGGTTGTTGGTCCTGCGGGTCCAACAACTTCTTCGCGCACTGGGTCGACGGGCCCTACGTAATAGATAAAGCGGCCTTTTAGGTCGACGGGTAATTCTTCGCCTTTATTAATCATGTCGACCATGCGTTTATGTGCTGCATCGCGACCCGTCAGGAGTTTGCCATTGAGTAATACGGTTTCACCGCTTTTCCATGTTTGTACTTCTTCTGGCGTTACTGTATCTAAGTTAACACGGCGAACAGTGTCGCCAATTTCCCAGCTTATTTCGGGCCAATCTTCGAGGGACGGTGGTGTCTGGCTGGCGGGACCGCTGCCGTCGAGTACAAAATGGGTGTGCCTTGTCGCAGCGCAATTGGGAATAATGGCTACGGCTTTATTGGCCGCATGGCTAGGGAAGTCTTTAACTTTAATGTCCAAAACGGTTGTTAGTCCGCCTAGCCCCTGTGCTCCAATACCGAGTTGATTGACCTTGTCGTAAAGTTCTATACGTAGCTCTTCTGCGCGTGACTGCGCACCTTTATCAATTAGTGCCTGAATATTAATAGGCTCTAGCAATGCTTCTTTGGCTAATAGCATCGCTTTTTCGGCTGTGCCACCAATGCCTATGCCGAGCATGCCCGGAGGGCACCAGCCCGCGCCCATCAATGGTACGGTTTTTAGTACCCAATCTACGACGGAGTCTGAAGGGTTTAGCATGGCAAATTTTGTTTTAGCTTCCGAGCCGCCCCCTTTAGCCGCCACATGAATATCAATAGTATTACCGGGCACAATTTTGTAATGAATGATTGCTGGGGTATTGTCGCCAGTATTTTTTCTGGCGCCATCCGGGTCGGCTAAAATACTAGCGCGCAAGACATTATCGGGATGCTGGTAAGCTTCGCGAACACCTTGGTTTAACATGTCTTCTAGCGCCATATCGCCATCAATGCTTACATTCATGCCCACTTCAACAAAGATAGTCACGATGCCCGTATCTTGGCAAATGGGGCGGTGACCTTGGGCGCACATACGTGAGTTGATTAATATTTGTGCGATGGCGTCTTTCGCTGCTTGGCTCTCTTCTTTTTTGTAAGCCGCATGCATGGCGTCGATAAAATCTTTAGGGTGGTAGTAAGAGATATATTGCAGTGCATCGGCCACGCTGGCGATGATGTCATTTTGCTTAATCACTGTACGCATGTTTCGTCTCGTCTGGCTGAGTATGGGCGTTTAAGCGTTAATTCTACACATTCAATGGTGGGTTCTAAAGGCGCTTATCGCATAAATATCATGGACGTTCAGCGGTTTATGACAATTGTATTTCGTGGTGGATTGGATAAGCATTTACGAGATCGGCTTGACCTATGACGTAGGAGTTGGCACAGTGCAACTTTACTGTGATTACATACAGGTTTTTGATGGCGCTTATTCTTGGGATTGATCCCGGTTCACGTAAAACGGGTTATGGCATTATTAATTACCTCAATGGTAAGCCTTCCTATGTGAGTAGCGGGGTGATTCGCATCTCAGCTGAGTTGACTTTACCTGAGCGTCTTAAGGTGATTTTTGAGGGTGTCGTTGAAATTATTGAGCGTTACCAGCCTCAGGAGTTTGCTATTGAGCAGGTTTTTATGGCTTCCAACGCAAGTTCGGCCTTGAAGTTGGGGCAGGCTCGCGGAGCTGCAATTGTGGCGGCTTGTTACCACAACTTACCGGTTTCGGAATATGAGGCACGAAAGGTCAAGCAAGCGATTGTCGGTACCGGTGCAGCAGATAAAACACAGGTGCAGCATATGATTAAATCATTATTGAAGTTGGAAGGTTCACCGCAGGAAGATGCCGCGGATGCTTTAGCTGTAGCATTGTGCCACGCAAATACACAGCATTATTTGGTGCGCACTGCTGGCGCGCGTCAATTTCGTAGAGGTCGATTAGTATGATAGGGCGCTTGAAGGGGGAGATTCTAGAAAAACAACCCCCGATGATTTTGCTTGATGTTATGGGCGTGGGCTACGAAGTACTGGCCCCGATGAGTACATTTTATAATTTGCCGGAATCGGGTGTGGCGGTATTGCATACGCATTTGTCCATAAACGAAAATGCCCACCAGCTCTTTGGCTTTGCAAGCCAGCAGGAGCGTAGTTTATTTCGCCAGCTTATTAAGGTGAGCGGTGTGGGGCCTAAAATGGCACTTGCCGTTTTATCCAGCATGGATCCAAACGATGTTGTGGCGGCTATCTTAAACGACAATGTTGCCGCTTTAACTAAAGTACCTGGCGTCGGTAAAAAAACGGCCGAGCGTCTAGTTATTGAAATGCGTGATCGCGTCAAAGATTGGCAGTTACCTGGTGAGGCAACTCATTACGGTTCTGCAGGATCTACCAACAGCGATATATTAGCTGAAGCCGAAAGTGCGATGATTGCACTGGGTTATAAGCCGGCAGAAGCGACCAAAGCAATTGCGCGCGTACTCAAAACAAATGAAGTGACGCGTAGCGAAGAATTGATTCGTCTTGCTTTGCGCAGTATGTTACCGGGCTAAAATAAGCCCCTTAAATATACGGGTTGCGATTATGTGGCAATGAAGCCGCGCCTTTACTCATTAAGAAACCACGCCTTGCATGATAGAACCTGACAACCTTAAACCTGCAGCACAAGAGCGCATTATTCAGCCTTCCGTTCAAGGTAAAGAAGAGCAAGTTGATCGCGCTATTCGCCCGAAAATGCTGGCTGATTATATTGGCCAGCCCCATGTCCGTGAGCAGATGGAAATATTCATCGGTGCGGCTAAAGGCCGCGCCGAAGCGTTAGACCACTGTTTGATTTTTGGCCCGCCGGGGCTTGGTAAGACTACGTTGGCGAATATTATTGCTAACGAAATGGGTGTTTCGCTAAAAAGTACATCCGGCCCTGTGTTGGAGAAGGCTGGTGACTTAGCAGCGATAATGACCAATTTAGATGCCGGTGACGTTCTGTTTATTGATGAAATCCATCGTCTAAGCCCAATGATTGAGGAAGTGCTGTACCCGGCGATGGAAGACTACCAATTAGATATCATGATTGGCGAGGGGCCGGCAGCACGCTCCATCAAACTTGATCTACCTCCATTTACGTTGATCGGCGCCACGACGCGGGCGGGTTTGTTAACCTCGCCATTACGAGATCGCTTCGGCATTGTTCAGCGTTTAGAATTTTACAACTTGGCAGATCTCACGCATATCGTCACTCGCTCGGCAAGTTTGATGGGGGTTGGTATTGAGGGTTTGGGCGCCGAGGAAATTGCACGTCGCGCGCGTGGTACGCCACGTATCGCCAATCGGTTGTTACGCCGGGTGCGTGATTATGCCGAAGTAAAAGCTGATGGTGTTGTGACTGAAGAAGTGGCTGATAAAGCGCTCAATATGTTGAATGTTGATGCTTTAGGTTTTGATCATATGGATCGTAGGTTATTAATAGCCCTGGTTGATAAATTTGGCGGTGGTCCTGTAGGTGTCGATAGCTTAGCTGCCGCTATTAGTGAGGAAAGAGACACCATTGAAGATGTCTTGGAGCCTTATTTAATTCAACAAGGTTTTCTTATGCGTACACCGCGGGGGCGAGTAGCCACGCAAAAAGTGTACGATCATTTTGGATTGACGCCCCCGGCCAGTATGGCGCAAGATACTTAGGTGGCCTAAATCGGGCACAGCAATATTCGTGGAATCTTTCATGACTCTTGCGTTCATAGTGGGACAATCTATAGTGCTCACTTAGTTTGCATTACACAATCCATCTCGCTAGCTACTGGGTAACGAAATTTTTTATGACTCCAACCGAACCCCTTTCTATTTTTGACTTAGTGGCCGATGCCGGCCCTGTGGTCATGTTGGTCATGTTTGTGCTGTTCGCTGCTTCGGTAGCTTCATGGGTGATGATTATTCAGCGCTTTATCTATCACTCTAAGGCAAGTACTAGTTTCTCGCGGTTCGAAAAAAGTTTTTGGTCCGGAGGTGACTTGGCTCAGCTCTACCGACAAGGTAATAGCCAAAATGCTCAAGGTATTGAAGCCATTTTTCGCGCAGGTTTTAAAGAGTTCTCACGTTTAAGTCAGCAAAAGAACTCGGCTGCCGTCATGGAGGGCACGCAACGGGCAATGCGAGTTGCGTTAATGCGAGAGCAGGAAAAGCTCGAGCTTCATTTACCATTTTTAGCCAGTGTGGCATCTGTTAGCCCCTATATTGGTCTGTTTGGTACCGTTTGGGGGATTCTCAACTCGTTTCGCGGTTTGGCGAACCAGCACCAGGCAACTTTAGCCACAGTGGCGCCAGGTATATCGGAGGCCTTAGTTGCAACGGCGATGGGGCTATTTGCGGCCATTCCTGCGGTCTTGGCTTACAACCGTTTTGTGGCCAAGGCCGAAAGCCTTAGTGCTAATTACCAGACTTTCACCGAAGAGTTCTCTTCAATTTTGCACCGCCAAGTCCATGCAGAGTAATGCCAAGTGAATACACTGTTACCGGCTAAAAAGCGTAAGCCAATGGCTGAAATTAATGTGGTGCCTTATATCGATGTCATGCTCGTTTTGCTGGTCATCTTTATGGTTACCGCGCCGTTATTGATGCAGGGTGTTCAGGTGGAATTACCTCAAGCGCCATCAAGCCCCCTAGATAATAAAGACGAAGAACCGTTAATTGTTTCGATTAAAACCGACGGCTCTTATTTTATTAACTTGGGCGAAAAAGGTGATCAGCAAAAACCGCTTACTGAAATTATTGATCAGGTTGCGAAGATCCTTAGGCAAAAGCCGCAAACACCGGTATTAGTCTGGGGTGATAAAAAGATTGAATATGGTTTGGTTGTTAATCTAATGAGTGAGCTGCAGGGTGCCGGCGCACCGAGCGTGGGCTTGGTGACGGAGCCTGGTTCAAGCAAAAAATGATTCGCTCTATTCGAGAATACACCTTACCCATTCTGGCCGCTGTAGTCTTGCACGGAATTTTAGTGTGGACCGTGGTGCACGTTTGGCAGCCCGCTAAAGAAGAGGCGAACTTCAAACGCCCTGAATTTGTTAAAGCCACATTAGTTGAGCTGAAAACAAAGGCGCCTGAAAAGAAGGTGTCTGGCAGTAAGGTGAACAAGGTTGATTTGACAGCCAATAAGAAAAAAGATGCTAGTGCTGAGAAAAAACGTCGACAAAAAGAAGCCGCCGCAAAGAAAGCAAAAATTCTAAAAGAAAAGAAAACCGCTGATGCGAAGGCAAAAGCGGCGAAAGAAAAGGCGGCATTGAAGAAAAAGGAAAAACAAGAGAAAGCGGCCGCCGAAAAGCGCGCCAAAGAGGAGTCGCGTAAGCGCCAGCAAGAAGCTGTCGATAAAGCTCTGCGTGAAGAAGAGATGATGTTGGCTGAACAAGCTGAAGCGCAAACGGTAAATTCGTTTAAGGCCATTATTATGGAGCGTATTGCTCAGAAATGGAGTCGGCCACCCTCGGCACGAAAAGGAATGCTTTGTGAGCTTGTGATTCAGTTGGTACCAACGGGTAAAATCATTACGGTGAATGTCGTAAAGGGCAGCGGTAATGATGCCTTTGATCGTTCAGCCGAGCAGGCTGTGCGCGCGGTTGACCAAATTCCAGAGTTACAAAAAATGGATATTGCGGTGTTCGAACGCAATTTCAGAACTATTAATCTTTTATTCAATCCCGAGGATCGTCGCCTGTGATTTTTCGCATTGCGTTAGCTGCGCTGTTTGTTCTTTCTGCAATGAATGCCCGCGCTAGTTTATTTATTGAGATTAACCGTGGGAATGATAATCCTGCACCGATTGCTATTGTGCCTTTTGGTCAATCGCGGGGCTTATCTGAAAATATTCAAGCAATTGTTGCTGCGGACTTAGAGCGCAGTGGTTTTTTTAATCCAATACCGACCACCGACATGTTGGCCATGCCGACTTCGCGCAATGAGGTTGTTTTTAGAGATTGGCGTATGCTAGGGGCCAACTTTTTAGTCATCGGCAAGCTGGTAACTGAAGGTGATAAGTATGTTCTGCGTTATGAACTCTATGATGTTTTAGCGCAAAAGAATATTCATACCGCCACTGTGAAGGCTGGCGTTAATGGTTTGCGTGATATTGCCCACGCTGTCAGCGATGCGGTGTATGAAAAGGTGACCGGGATTCGCGGGATTTTCGCGACTAAAATGTTATATGTTCAAGATATGCGTAAACCGAGCGCAAGCCGTTATCGTTTAGTATATGCCGATGTCGATGGTGCTAGAGCTCGAACGTTGCAAGCAAGTTCGGAGCCCATCCTTTCGCCCACTTGGGCTTCTGATGGAAAGCGCATTGCGTATGTGTCTTTTGAGACCACTAGGCCAGCTATATATATCATGGAGTTGGCTACGGGTCGTAAAACGCAAATGACAAGCTTCAGAGGGCTGAATGGAGCGCCTTCGTTTTCGCCGGACGGTAATCAATTGGCGATGGTTTTGTCAAAGGATGGCAGTCCTGATATTTATGTAATGAATATTCAAAACAAACGCTTGCAGCGTATCACCAACGATAGTTATATCGACACCGAGCCGAATTGGTCGGTCGATGGTTCTGGTGTAATCTTTACCTCTAATCGGGGAGGGAGCCCACAAATTTATCAAGTTAATTTAAAAAGTGGCCGTCCAGAGCGTTTAACCTTTGAGGGCGACTATAACGCTCGCCCCCGCGTGAGCCCCGACGGTAAAAGCCTTGTGATGGTTCATCGGCAAAATGGGGTGTTTCATATTGCCTCACAAGATATTGCATCGGGTAATATGCGGATACTGACTGAAACTTGGCTAGATGAATCACCAAGTATTGCACCCAACGGAGCAATGTTGTTGTATGCTACGCAGCATAATGGAAAGGGCGTACTTGGTGCGGTCTCTATGGATGCTGGCGTTAAATTCCGCCTACCGTCTAGTCAAGGTGATGTGAGAGAGCCGGCTTGGGCGCCGTATTTTTAATTTCTGTTTATTTTTTGAACATCTTTAGTTTTATAAATACCATTTGGGAGTAAATCCATGAAAAAAATGTATTCCGCCATCGCATTTGCTGCTGCTTTCGGCTTAATGACGGGTTGTTCGTCAAATCAGCCCACTGAAACTGTTACTCCTGAAGTGGTAGCGCCAGTAGAAGCTGAAACAGTAGAGACAGTAATTGAAGAAGCGGTTGTTATTGTTACAACCTTTTACTTTGAATTCGATTCAGCGACTTTAACAACTGCCGCACGTGCCGCTTTAATGCTTCACGCAGAGCAATTGTCTGCTAGCCCTCGTTCAGTTCGTTTAGAAGGTCACGCTGATGAGCGCGGTAGCCGTGAGTACAACATGGCTTTGGGCGAGCGACGTGCTAATGCTGTTCGTGATTACCTTGTTCTTCAAGGCGTAAGCGCTGCTTCTATTGAAACAGTGAGCTACGGTGAAGAGCGCGCTGCCCAAATGGGTTCTGGCGAAATGGTATGGTCTAAAAACCGTCGTGTAGAGCTTAAATAAGCATTAAACTTATGCATAAGTTTAATGCTTTAACTGCCGCCTTTATGGCGGCAGTTTCATTTTCAGTAATAGCCCCCGTCTATGCTCAGGTTGAAGTGGTTGATCTCGAAGTGCCGTCGACACGGTTCCCCGGTGATCAAAATGTCAATAGCGTAAATCCTAACGATGGTGGTTATACTCCTCGTGCGGCCAAGCCAACACCTGCCAGCATGACGGAATTTTATTTTCAATTGCAAACACTGCAACAAGAAGTGCAAACACTGCGCGGTATTGTGGAAGAGCAAAGTTACCAATTGAAAAAACTCAAACAGCAACGGCTTGATGATTATTTGGATTTAGATCGTCGAGTTAGCGGCCTTACACAAGCGGCGAGTAATGGCAGTATTGTTAAACCGCTATCTTCTAGGCCCTCTGAGCCTGTTATATCAATACCAGCTCAAAATACGGTAGTGCAAGGTGAGGCTGAAAATGAGCTAGCCTTGTACCGAGCCGGTATTGACGCGGTGCTAAAGCAGCGTGATTACGACAAAGGTATAGAGTCCTTTGATGCATATTTACGTGATTTCCCTACCGGTGTTTATGCGGCTAATGCCAAATATTGGTTGGGTCAAGTGTATTTACAGCGTGATGATTTAGATAATGCGCACCAATGGTTTGACGTTTTGGTTCGTGAGCACCCCAGTCATCAGAAAACGCCTGAAGCTAAATTTAAGTTGGCTAAGGTTCTGTTTTTGCAGGGTGACTTGGACGAAGCTAAAAAGCAGCTAACGGCAGTGGTTTCATCCGGTTCTTCTGCGGCGAAGTTGGCGCAAGACTTCCTAGAAAAAAATTATTAACGCAATTGCACTCATATTGTTTTTTTCAAAGATGAATATTGTAAATAGGAGAGTTATATGGACTCACAGTTAAAGAAAAACTTATCGAGTGCAGAGTATTGGTTTCGTGCTGTTTATAGTCTGTTTTTTTTACTGTGCGCTAAAATTGCTGGAACTCTGATTTTATTAATTGCTCTTGCGCAGATAATTTTTACGCTAGTCACGGCTCGGCCGAATGATCGGTTGGTGAGCTTTGGTGGCAGTTTGGCCAAATACATATTCACTATCTTTAATTTTGTAACCTGTAAGTCCGAAGACAAGCCTTTCCCGTTTGCGGATTGGCCACAGGCGGACGCAGTTGATGATGATATTTCTGCTACTGAGCCCATTGAGCCGGTTGCAGATACTGCCGAGCAGGTTACAGAGCCTGAAACTGCGGAAATTACCGAAAGCTCTAGTGATGAGGTCGAAAAACCGGGCGATAATTCGATCGGAAAACCTTCGCAGGATACGTAATGGAGCTTTATCTTCTGCGACATGGCGATGCAAATGCTTATGCTCAAAGTGATGCCCTTCGCGAGCTATCTGTTCGTGGGCGTCAAGAGGTTCGTAATACCGTTGTGGCATCCAAAGAAGCGTTGGCATCTTTAGATGCAGTGTGGGTCAGCCCGTATCTTCGCGCGCAACAAACATGGCATGAAGCGAAAGCGCTATTGTCCTGCTCACCGATTGTCTCCACAGAATCTGCCATTACGCCTGATGGGCAGATTGATGTTGTTATTCGTAAGTTAGAACAAAGCGATGCAAAACGTTTATTACTGGTTACCCATCAACCTTTTGTGGGTGGCTTATTAGAATCACTGTGTGGCTGTGAGTCGGGACGCTATTTCATGGGCACCGCGAACATCGCCGCTGTTTCTTTGCCGTTAATCGCGCCTGGGCTTGGTGAGCTGCAATGGTTGCATCAGTCTAGTGTGTAGTGCATGGCGATAATGGAGGGTAAATGCTCGGCTAGATCAATGAAGGAATGTTCGTATGATGTAGCAGGCGTAACGTTAAAAGCAAAACTTTGGTCGTCTGAATTCTCGCAAGAAACGTCTGCGCAAAAGACTCCTCGTCGAATAATTGCTTTGCATGGTTGGTTAGATAATTGTGCAAGCTTCGATGGCATCGCTGAAAAACTAAATGCCGATATTTTATGTTTGGATCTGGCTGGCCATGGGTTGTCGGGATTTAGGCAGCACTTGGGTGCGTATAATGTTTGGTTGGATGTACCGGAAATTTTAGCCGTTGCCGATCAGCTTGGTTGGAAAACATTTGAGTTGCTGGGGCATTCACGGGGTGCAGCGATTGCGTTTATTTTGGCAGCAACTTTTCCTAAACGTGTAGAGCACCTGTATTGCTTGGATGGCATTTTCCCATTAATTTCTGAGCCAGAAAAAGCACCGGAACAACTATTCAATTCGATTAATGGTGTTAGAAAACAGATGGCGCGATCAGCCCATCATTACCCTACATTTGATGCTGCCGTTGCCGCAAGGCAAAACGGAATGTTCCCTTTATTGCAGGAAGATGCCATCTCTTTTGCCAAGCGTGCCGTAATTAAGTCTAAAGAAGGCTATGCTTGGCGGTATGACACTAAGGTAGGTGCGCCTTCAGAATTACGATTAACCTTACTGCAGTTAACGGCTTTTGCAGCGGCTATAAAATGTCCTTTGATGTTATTTGTTGCCGATAAGGGCATCATTCATGGCGATGCTGGGGTGCAGGCTCTTTTGGCTAAACACCCTTTGTGGGAGCAGCAATATTTGGTGGGTGATCACCATTGTCATATGAGTGTTCAAGCCGATGCCATTGCTCAATGGTTAAACGATGTTGAAAGGATGAAAGATTGATAATGTTGAGAGTTTTTATTTTCGTTAGTGTTTTTTATGCCTTACCGGCTTTTTCCGGTGGTGGCGAATCGGCTATTACTCCGTTTTTACCCAGTGATCACCGTTTGGTATTCAATCAATATAAAGAAAATGCTGAGTTACAGTGGACGTTATCGTCAATTAAAAAAATCAACGGCCGTTGGCGCTATGATGAAAGTGCAAAAACTCAAGGGGATATGTTCAAGCAAACTTATGAGTTTAATGGTGTTGACCGAAAGTCGTTAACTGAAAAAATTGACCAGCTTAGTTTAAATAAACAATGGAAAACGGTTTTTGGCTGTGAGGGTTTAGCGTGCGGTAGAAGTTATGGTTGGAGTGAAATATTCAACAATAAGGCTTTGCATGGGATCGATAGTAGTCAGCGCTATTGGGTTTGGCAGACTAAAAATGCTTGGTACAGTGCTTTTATTGTTGAGCGTGGAAATCGCAGGGTGTATTTGCAGTGGCTGGAATTGTCCTTAACCGATGAGGCGCCACTGGATGCTTTAGCTAAAAGCACTTTGCTTATCTGGGAAAATCAAGGTTTTGCACTATTGCCTTCTCAGACATTAGACTTGAGTGAAGCTAAAGGCGCAGATGCAATTTCTACAGAAGATATTGAGTTACTATTGCGCTGGCTCGATGCTCGGCCGCATCGCGAGTATGCTGTTGTGGGACATAATGAAGTGTTGAGGTATTCTTTGTCTGAGCAAGAGTCGCATTCATTGCGTGATGCTCAAGCTTTGTTGTCCGTACTAAAAAGCACCTTAAAAGATTATTCCTTTAAGGTTTATGGTTTGGGGTCTATAGCGCCTAGGGGGCAGCGGGATCGACGTATTGAAGTTGTGCCCCTTAATAAAAACTAGGCAATAGGTACTGTGTTTCGTCCTAAGTTGTTGGGGAGCCCCATTTCTTGTCGCAGGGTATCGATAAGGTCGCCGTGGTTACGTCCATTAAAACGATGGTAGCGTCCATGTTTCCAGTTGCCGAAATTGCCCCCAACCATTAAGGCAATATCGGTTTGTTTGTGGCTATCGCCATTACCAACACCAGAGCCAAATAATACAGCGGTGCCATCGAGCAGGGTGCCGTTGCCGTGAGGCGTATCTTTCATTTCGCGCATGAAATTTGCGCATAGCTCGGCGTGGAAAGTATCAATTTTTACCCAGTCGTTATAGCGTCCGGCACGGTTATGACTAATTGAGTTGTGGAAGTGTGTGCCTATTCCAATATCTCGATATTCACATCCGGCGGCTTCTCCACCAGCGCAATAAGTAATGGCGTGCGTTAGTCCACACTCAAATGCCTGCGCCGCTATTTTTGCGGCAATGCGCGCATGATCGCCAATAGAAACATTTAAGCTGCCGTTATTTGGGTTTGGAATATTGTTAACGTTGGGTTTTGGGCAAAACTGTGAGTCGTTATTGTTATTTTCCAGCGCGATTAAGCTTTGCTCTAAATTATTCAGTCGATCAAAATAATCTTCCAAGCGTGCGCGATCATCTGCCCCCAGTTGATTACTAAGGCGAAGCCTATCTTCTTTTATGTCATCCAATATGCTGAGCTTCATTTGACTGCGGCGATCTAGCCCTGCGCCAGGTATTGCATCTGCGCCGGCATAGAGTTTGTCGAATTCATCCCTTAGAGCCGAGCGCAAAGGTAGTAGGCGATTGTTAGTTCCCCAGTTAAGTGCATTTTTAAGGGGGTTGTAGTAACGGTTGTTGTTGGGCTTGTCGAGCTGGGAATTTCCGGCTAATTGCAGTGAATGCACTTTGGTGCGGGCAAGGGCGTTATGGGCTTCGGCCACCTCTTGGTCTAGCGAAGGGCGGTGTGTTTGGCTTTCGTCGTTTTTAATACCGACGCCTGTTAGCCAGCTAGAAATAGCAATCATATGTGTATTGCCATTACTACCTTCTTTGTCGCAAGCGTTATCCATTCCGCGGTAAAGGCTAATGTCATTTTTTAAACCTAAGCGATCGAATTCTCGCAACGAACAATTACTTAGGTCAAAATCGGTTTTGGTGCCGCTTTCGGGGAACCACTTTTCCTCAATAATGCCGTTAGGTACGTACATGGCAAAAAAGCGTGGGAAGGCGTTTGGCGCATCGGCGAAAGCATTTGGTGAATGAAACATGCCTTCTAATAACGGCAAGCCCACGGCAGTGCTAATGCCCGTGGTGCTACTGCGTAAAAATGTCCGGCGGTTTAATGTTATTTTCATGGTATGGCTCCTGTATCGACGGATATTGTTATTGGATAGTTCCGGTATAGGTGCTTGTCTTACTGGTGAGAATAGCTTTTAGCAAATCCCGAGCGCCGACCTCGCCATCAATGGTCGCTATATCCACGGCAGTATCAATTGCGCACTGATCCTCGGTGCTGCGTGTTGGCTGAACCTTACGTCCAATGGCATGGATTAAAAATTTCGTTGCGAAGCAGGGTGCGAAATGATCTTTTTCTGCAATTACGCTAATCATTTCAGAGGCATTGCCAAAGCTTTTACCGTAAAGCTCGCCGTGTACGCTAAGTGGGTCACCGTCTGGGTCAAAATTAACGGTTTGTCCTGCTAGGCCAAATTCAGTAAATACCCAACCAATAGGATCTATTTCGGCATGGCAGGTTTTACAGGCATCGCGGCTGGCGCGATCTTCAACTTTTTCTTTTTCTGAAAGGTTGGAGTTAGCTTGTTGGTTTACTGCATCTTCTACAGCAGGATTATCTAAGGGGGGCTCGGGTGCTGTGCAAGTAAAAGCTTCTAACGGAATAACACCGCGAACAACAACCGATGTTTTTCCGCCGTCAAAAGCTTTTGCTAAAACAGAAGCGTGGGTCATCAAGCCTCGTCGGCTACTGCCGACTGGGAAGTTTGTTTGTATAAAGGTGTTGTTATTTGTGGTTACCGCTAAGCCGTAATGTTGTTGTAGGCGGCCATTCAAAAACGAATATTTAGCGGTGTAAAGTTCGTTGATCGGTAAATTGTTTTGAATGATATGGCTAACGAATAAGCGTGTTTCCGTTTGCATGTCGTCTAATAATTGTTGCCAAGCAGAGTCGGTTATATTGAGGTCTGAGCCTTCTTGTTTATAGCCTCCAAAGCCAATCCATGAATCGACAAACACATTGGCAAACCGATTAAACTTGGTGTCGGTCATCATGCGATTAATTTGTTGGTCAAGTTGTGGCCCGCTTAGCTGATTATTTTTTGCAGCATTTAATAGTGTGGTATCGGGAATGGAACCCCACAGGGCCATGGCCAATCGATCGGCCAATTCCGCAGGGGTTAAATCGCGCGCTAATGTTTTATTGTCGGCGACTAAAGCAAACATAAAGCGCGGTGAGCTAATCATTGAAGAAATTACGGCTTTGAAACCGTCGTTATCGTTGCCGGTTTTATTACTCACCTGACGGCGTAAATCGTCAAAGCGCTGGAATTCGGCGTTACTTAAATCGCGACGGAACATTAATTGCGCAGCAGATTTTGTGGCGCTTTCAAAACAATTGCTGGGCGTGGGGTGGGGATTGGCGTTGCATAAATCCGTACCGCAATAACACACACCGCCAGCGCTGTTGTTGCAGTCGGTTGCTTCAGCGTATCTTTCTCGGCAGTGATTGGTTGTGGTGCATTCGCCCAGAATGGGTTGTGGTTCGATGAGGGCTACGGCATCGTTACAGGCGGGAAAACTGCCTGTATTTACAATGGTTTCGGCAGCAGTCAACGCGCCTTCGAGTAATGCGTTGGTCCAATCTTCGGAGGTACTTAACGCGCTGCCCACGGTGGCAAAACCGCCAATGACTTCGGTTTCTTCTGGCAGTGCGTTGATTATCGCCATCGCACCTGTGCCAAAAACATCATCGACGGCATTGGCTATTTCAATTTTATTTAATCGGCGCATAGGGGATGCTTTTTGGATCGGGTCGTTGCAGTTGGCAGCTTGGTAGCCTCCGTTAAAGGTTTCCATTATGTAGGCGCCAATATCTTCGGCGCATTGGCCTTGGCATAAATGCGCGCCGCCATTGGGCATTTTGGTATCGATATACTGCGTTAAACCGCCAATAGAGCCGCAACTGGAGCAGGATTCAAAGGCATCACCTTCGCGCTCTATTAAGGCGCCACCTTTGTTGGCAATACCTTCGCCGTCATCGCCATGGCATGAAGCACAAGAACCTGCAGCGGTATCGCGAAAATATAAGGTTTCCCCACGCTCAATAATTGTGCCTACAACGGGCGCTTCGCTTGAAGAGGATTCATCACTTTGGCTGCTTGAGCTGGCACTGCTTGGCGTATTTTTAAACAAACTATTCTTGATGTAATCGGTCACCGCTTCGGCGCAGGCTTGGCCGCAATCTTCGGGTTTGCCGTCGGGCATTTCATCGCGAATCACGGCAATCATTTGCGCGACACTCAGTTGGTCATGCTTAAGCGGGAATAAGCTACCCGTCCCTTCGGTTGAGTGGCAAATGCCAGCACAGGTCATTTCATAGAGGCTTTTACCATCCAAGCTTTGCGGTACTGAAGAGTGCGCGTCCTTGGATGAGGGCATGCTGCTTGATGGCTCGGGTGTAGCGCTAGAGGTAGTGTTGCTGGAGGTGTTGCCTTCTGGTTCTGCAACACAAGCGACTAATAGCAATGCGCTACAGCCGATAAGCATGGATTTAAGCTTCATGATTGACCCTTTTCAGCTCTGCTGGCTGGCGATGTTTATTCTTATTTGAAATTATATTCTGTATATGGTGTAAATATAAACATATGCAGTAAATAATTTACGTGTGACGGTGGTGAGAGTCAATAGACAAATAATATAAGTGCACAATATGGAGACTGGGTCACAGTGAATTGCGCGTGTTACTTCATGTGGGTCAAGTGTTATGGAAGATAGGGGGGGTGGGGTGAGGTGTGAGGTGTAGCTTCAAACAGTTGATTGCAGCCGTCCACGGTAAGGTGGTATTACTCCAGCTTTTGGGCCTCCGTTAGCGAAACTAGCGAGGGCAAAATGAGACAATTATTTTGAATGCCGGCACCGGGTGATGGAATACTCTGGCATAAAATACTTTGTCTAAAGTGTTTTCCGCGTACGGTAGGTTTAGTGCTTCGCCTTGGCCCCAAGCCTAAGTTGCCTAGGTGGGTGTGTAGATTAGCGCGATGGTTGTCGAGGTGATCTTGTTGTCCTTGCATAAAGAGGGGATCGTTCGGCATGTTTACGTCGTAAGCGATCGCTAGTTGACTGCCTAAAAAAGCGGTGCGGGATGTAAGTGGGGCGATGAGATCTGAATTTTGTTGCGTTAGTCATAAATCAAATCGCGCCATGTCATCGACCGCACTTTCGTTTTGGTGTATCGCTAGCCAATTCTGGTGAAATAATTAATCCCGTGAGTGTTGTAGGGCTAGCGAGTATCGGTTCGAATTAACTGTTGATTTAGTCGCTGTGGAAAGGGAATGTTCAAGACTCAATCGGGTTTTGTTGCGCCACTGATAATTACTCTGACTTGAACTTAGCTAAGTGGGTGAGGATCGTCTTTGTATTGTAAATTGTGCTTTTGACTTCCCTCGTTTTCTTTTCTATACCCCTGCCACCATTATTCTCGTTGTAACTTTTTTCTTAATATTTAACTCATTATCTAAAGCTAAAATTTTCGCTTGCTGAGGATTTTTTCTTGTCAGGCGTCTTTAATAGTCGACACGCAATGAATGATGGCTTTTATTGGGAAGTCGTATTTGTTTGTCAAAAAAATACAAAATTAAAATTAATTTATCCATTAGGTGTTTTTATGAAAATGTTACCGAAGATAGCTCTTGCAGGTTCGTTATTGGTCGCTAGTCAATTTGCTTCAGCGCGGGACTGGACTTGCCATGCTACTATTTTTTTAACGGGTTCTAGTCAGTCATTTACTCTGCCTGGTTGGAAGCAATCGGGTAATATATTTGTTGATCGTGAAAAGAAATGTAAAGAGGCTATCGATAAATATGCTTTAAATAGCGCTATTTATGATAGGTTTTCTTTTTCTCCGGCTCAAGAAGTTAGTCTTTGTAAAACTGGCGGGGCCACGTTTAGAGTTGAATATGGTTTTGATAAGCGACCCAAAAGTTGGCAGTTTTCGAAGCGAGTGGCGCCATCATGCAATGTTGTGTGTGATGTTAAAGGCTTCAATTAAAAGTATGATCCATGTGTAGAAAAAATTAGAGAATATTATGAAAATGGAATGCTGATCATTGACGATGAACTAGCTTGCGATTATTTATGTGTAATCGCATTTTAGTTTACAAGTGGTTGCGCTAAGTGGCCAGCTGGACGGCGTTTAAATCTAAACAATGATTGAGACTTATGAAACCTACTTGGATTTTTTCTATTTTATTGGCTGTAGTGGTCAATGCATGTTTATGGCTAAAGTATGCCAATGATGTCGACTCTCCGTCAGTGAGTGTGGCGTCGACAAACGCTTTAAATCCCGCTGAGAGCGCCTGTGCTTCACAGTTGGATGCGCCCGTTGCTGGGTCACCGATCTCTGGGGGGGCTGTAGCGGACTATTCTGAAGATCTTGCGAAGGTTGGGGCTGGGCGCGCATCAATACCATTGTCTGTGTTGAATGCCTCAACGCTTTCAGCACAAAGTTTGCCGGCACCCTTAACCTTAACGGCGCTTGAAGAGCTGACTGCTTTATTGCAGGGTGATGAGCTTAATTTTATAACAAGTAATGCGATATATGAATTAAAAGAGCGTTTAGTGGGCGAGTTAGAAAATAACGGGGCATTACAAGCAGAGGTGATTGATTTGTTTTTGGCTGACCCCGCTGGTGATATGGGGCAATCATTAAAAGCTGTGTTGCAGCGCGTATCAAGTCCTCATGTCGAGGATATGGCCATAGCATTGGCTCAGTCTTTGGATCGAAACGAGTTGCTGATGGGGTTGGAGATATTACAGCAGCAAAATGGTGTAGATTCTGGGTCTACTTATGTCGGACGTAACGCAATCCTTATGCACGCTGAGGATGCTGAGGTCGTTATTGCTGCGTTAACTGGCTTTACGGAAGCCCCAATGAGTCTTCAGGATCAGGGTGAGACTTTGGAGGTTATGAGTCAAATGCTGGTGCACGAAGATGAGGGGGTTCGCGCAGAAAGCCTTCGAGCTTTTGGTCGCATGGCTAAGACGATGGAGGGGTTGGAGCCAGTGCTAGCAAATTTAGACGGTCCAAATGCTATCGATGCTGCTTTTGCTTTATATGAGAGTCCAGTATCTTCAGTAGTTTTACGGGATGTGCTCGTGGCTCGTATGGCTGATGCTAGTTTGGATGTGGAGTTGCGACAGGTTCTGGCTGCCACATTGAAGCGCTTTTCACTTGCTCCTGAGCAGCACGACGCCTATGTGGCCTTTAATAAAAAGCACCCTGTCTTAGAGTGAACAGATCTAGTGTTACCGCTACAATGATCAAGTATTGCCGCGTCCTTATTTACATGTTTGTGTTGAAAGGGTGGGGATTTTTTTGATCGTACTGAGGAAATTTTTTGCTCAATCGTCTTTATGTGTTAGTGGGTAATTGAGTTCTAGGGCGCCTCAAAGAGTGGGTAGTAGTGTATTGGCTAAATACTTTACCACGTTGCCGTTGAGCTTCTTCGGTACGGATTCACTGTTTGTGCGAATTACGTTTGTTGTATGGGAAATAATAGATGTCGAGTACTGAGGTTCTAAGCCGGGAGTTTGTCGGCTGTCGTCGCCTCTTAATGAGGCTGGTGTCTAGGGTTGTACCGCATAAGGATGTTGAGGATGTTGTTCAGGATACCTATATTCGTGCGTGCCAAACCGATTATGAGGTTTATCAGCCACGTTCGTTCTTGGTGACAATTGCTCGTAATCTGGCGCTTGATCATGTTAAGCGTGCGGATAATCGTTTGTGTGATTCAATTGACGATGAGACGGCTGATTTATTGAGTACAACGCTCATAAGTAATGATGTAACCCTGGCCGAATGCGTTTCACGCGAGCGCTTTGCTCACTTTTGCGGCGCTGTAAAAGAGCTGCCGGAGCAATGTCGGAAAGTTTTTGTACTTAAAAAAGTCTATGGTTACAGCCAGAAAGAAATCGCCAAACGTCTAAATATTAGCGAAAGCGCTGTCGAAAAGCACGTTGCTACTGGGCTGAAGCGGTCTCGCGATTATATGAAAGCGATAGATTGTGAAGAAAATGTTGTGGTTAGTAATAAAATTTCTACGTTAGGCGGTGGTAAATGAATAACGAAGAATTATTGTCGTATTCTAGTATTGAAGACGAAGCCTGCGCATGGGTTGCGCGTCTGGATCGCGGCCTGAATTCAGAGGAAGAGCAGGGTTTCTTGGTTTGGTTAAATACAACGCCAACACATAATACGATTTTCTATGGCGTGGCGAGTTACTGGGATGAGTCTGACGTACTAAGTAAGTTAGCAAAAAATAAACCACTGATTAAAAGAAATGTTAACGAGATTCGCGTTTCAAAATTCTTGATTTTACCGGTAGCGGCTTCAGCTCTATTAATGATGTTGACTTGTTTTTTTGGTTTGTTTCGTGATGGGCTAGGTCACGAATATTCAAACGGCGAGGCGGGGCACTATGCTGCCGAATTTAGTACTGGTGTTGGCGAACACTTGTCTGCGCCACTACCGGATGGTTCCGTTTTAACTGTTAATACCGATTCTGACGTTTCAATTTCATTCGAGCCATCAATAAGGAAAATAAAATTACTGAAGGGTGAGTTGCATATTGAAGTGGCTCATGATGAAGGTCGCCCCCTTTTTGTTTTTGCGGGTGACAATTGGGTGCGAGCAGTTGGTACAGCTTTTAATGTGCGTTTGCGAACCTCGGATACGCTGGAGGTTACGGTTTCAGATGGCGTAGTCATTGTTAGCGGGCAAGACATTGACTTTGATGAAGCCATTCGACTGAATAGTGAGTATGAAAATATCGATGACCTTTCCTTGCGTCGTGGGGATGTTGCGGTTATTGACGGGGATCGTCACGATAGGCAATCGCTGAGTATTTCTGATGTAAACCGAACACTCTCGTGGATGCAAGGGAATTTGGTTTTTACGGGTGAAACCCTACAAGATGTTTTGGTTGAAATTGAGCGGTATACGCCTGTGCGGTTTGAGGTTTCGAATGATAAACTTAAAAATGTGAGGGTTGTCGGGGTGTTTCAAGCAGGTGATGTCGACGGTTTTTTGGCATCTATCGACGAAAATTTGGGTGTTCGTAATATCTTTCTAAGCCGAACGAATATACGCCTAGAAAAAAATTAAGTTTTATAATCGGGTGGGCGATGTGAGTAGCGTATTATAAAATTGTAATTAAGAACTAGTGATCAATATCGGCTGATCGCTACTGTTTTTACTTTCAATTATGTTTTTAGTTGTATAGGATCGCTGCCGATTGAGTTGGCGCGGTGGATAGATACCTCCTTGAATTAAAATTCACAAAGTGACCCTTGGTGTTTCTCTTGGTTTCATTGAACCTCCCAGCTCTAATAAACGTCATTGACGATTCATTTGATATTTATAGAGATTTATGGTTTCGTGTCAATTATCTGTTTTTTATATAAGTGCTATCTGTAAAAAACTCGTTTCCTGTCTGAATGTTATTCTAGGTCGAATGGATGGCCGAATGTGCTGGCGCCGTCTTATTCTTAGATGGGCTGCTGTCAAAATATTTATTGTCACCGCTCTATGCTACTCCCCTTTCTCTTCGGCTGCTGACGCTTTCGGTACACCAGTGGGGCTGGCAGCAAGCCTGCCTCAAGACGGTGTTGCTTCAAGCTTAAATAGTGTCAGTCAAAAATTCGGTGATCAGTATTTTGATTTTGAGGTTCGGCAGGATGCGCTGCACGTTACGCTAATTCAAATTGCCAGTGTCTCTGGGTTAACCCTATTTTTACCGATGCAAATACTTGAGGGGCTGCAGTCCAGGCCTATTGTTGGTCGTTATAGTGTCGATGAAGCGTTTAAAATTGCATTGGATGGCTCTGGGTTGGAAGCGCGCGTTACAGCTGAAGGTCGACTTAAGTTATCAAAGGCGGAAGCCTATCAGTTGGCGAGTCTAGACACCGTTTTACCCGAGTATTACTCGTCGCCTGAGGTTTTATATGAAGAGTTGTTGGTGGAGGGTATCCGTAACGCTTTTGTTGTCTCGACACAACTTAAGCAAGAGGCAGCCAATATTGTTGAAGTGGTCTCTGAGGAAGATATTGGTAAGTTGCCAGATAATAATGTCGCAGAGGCTTTACAGCGATTGCCTGGCTTGCAATTGGAGCGTCGAGGTGGCGAAGGTAGTATTGTTCGTGTTCGTGGTTTCAATCAAAATAAAATATTATTCAATGGGCAAAGTTTCCTAACGGGCTTGGAGTTGTTTCAGTCGGGAGGGGGGAATTATGAAGGTTCATTTGAAAGTATACCTATCGATATACTCACCCGGGTTGAAGTACATAAAACGCCGGTGGCTTCTGGTATAGAAGGCGCCGTTGGCGGAACAATTAATCTTGTGAGTCGAAGTGGTCTTGATCTTGATGATTTTCTTGTTGTATCCGAGTTGGGGGGCGATTACGGGAAGTATTCTAGTAAGACGAGTCCGTCTGTTTTTTTTATGCTGGGAAATAATTGGAATGATAAAGTCGCAGGCATATTCTCTGTTGCTTATGACAGTCGCGTATCAAATACGGACCACATCGCTTTATTTTCACCTGGCGGGCACGCTAGTATTAAAGATTCGAATGTGGCTGGGCAGCAATTTCTTTTGCCAACGCATGCTGAAGTTGCTAGTGCTCAGCAAGAGGTAAATAAGTTGGGGGTTGTGCTGAACTTAGGTTATAAGTTCAGCGAGAGAGCGACGGTTAATCTTGATTGGGTTGGATTGCACTCTAATTACGTCGTCCATCAGGACAAAATTAATCATCACTTTACGGTGTCTGAGGATGATCAGCCCATAATTGATTACAGTGGTCCGCTAGGTGTTCTTGCGAGCGGGAGGTTTACCCCTACTGACGCAACTATCGACTCGAGTGCAGAGAATAACGAAGTCTCAGCGAACAACATTACTTTACGCTTAGATGCGGCCTTGGGTGATCAGTGGCATATCGATGCAAAAATGCAGGTACTTGATTCGTCACTTCACCAGAGTGTTGGTGGTATAACATCAATTTTTTCGCCCTATTTTGTATCGAAGTGGATTGGCGATAGTACCGGTACACCATTTGGCTTTGAAATGACAAGCCCTACAGGGTGGTTATGGAATAGAGAGAATACAGAAGATGATGCAACTTCACGTGATTTTCATTATCAGTCGGGGAGGCGGCCCTCATTAAGTTATGTGAATTCTGAATGGCTTCAAGATCCACGTTATTTGGATTTTAACAATAATTTTGCACATGGTGCCGAGTCGTCAGAAAGACTTTATTCTTTTCGTTATGATATGAAATATGTGCCGCAAGGGTATGCTTGGACTCACTCTATTAAATTTGGTCTACGGCTTGAGGAAGATGATGCTCAATATGACAAAATTCGCTATTTGACCGACTACAGCCAAACGGTAGGTGCCGCTTCGCCGAACCTTTATGATATGAATGGGGGAATTGTAACTCTGTCAGATTTTAATCGTCTGGCAGCGCCAGATTTGAGTAATTATAACGGTGCCGTTCGGGAAGCAAATTACTTGGATTTATGTAATAACGGGGGGCTATTGGCGGGTAATATCTGTGATATTGATGGCGACGGTTTAGATGATAACCATCCGATTGGACCGTACGGCTACAACACAGCCTACCTTGGGTGGCTTGCCGCTGTTAATCTAAGTACATCGAGCGGCTTATCATTGGCAGAAGTTTTATACGGTGAAGATCTTGCTCGAGTCGGCACTATGAATTCCCCATCTTTTACCGCAAAGCATACTTATACGGAGCAAGAAGGGCGTACTCGCAAGGAGTCAAATTTTTTCCCTTCTGGAGGATATTTACAGAACATTACATTGCCGGACCTTAATCGTGTGTCATCTAATATACCAGCCTGGATAGACGCCGTTACACCAGGGGCCCCGACAACACATTTTTTGGCGCCGCTCGATTCGTGGATAGTAAATCAAAAAACTAAAGCATTTTACATTGAAGGTGATTTTAGTTTGGCTGACTACCCCCTCGAAATAAATCTTGGTGTGCGCTCTGTCAGAACGCAGCTTTCTATTGAAAAAAATGTTGTGGATTCAACGACTAAGAGCTGGCGTATTACCAGTGAAGAATTCGGCTCTAATGGCGTTTTACTTTCTTGGCATAAGGAGGTAAAGCGTAGGGATTATTGGAATCATCTTCCGGCAGTTAATGTGATTTGGGATCTTGACGGTAAAAGTCGGGTGCGTCTAAGTGCAGCTAAAGTCATGTCTCGACCTCGTTTGCAGGATTTAGGTCGTGGCTTGACTGTAAATTCCTGGGAGAATAGTCCGGCAGTACAATTGAGTATTTCACCTGAGGATTGGGGTGGCCTTAACTCCTCTGTTTCGAATGGAGCACAGGGGAACTCTGAGCTTATGCCGTATCTTATTACTCAGGCTGATGTGGGGTACGAATTTTATGGTGATCCAGCGAATTATTTTATTGCAGGAGCTTTTTATAAAGATATTAAATCTCTAATCTATTCAAGAGAAAAAGTGCTTATGGGCGAAGGTTTTGGTAATGCGGGGGCAAATATTACTGAACCGGAAAATCAGCAGGGTGGTCGGGTGGTCGGTTTGGAACTAGCGTTACAAAAAATGTGGTCCACTGGCTTCGGTATCCATTCTAATTTTACGCTATCTGACTCTAAAACAAAGCTTTCAAGCTTCAGCGAAAAGGATCTTCCTTTGCCCGGTATATCAGATGAAGTACTCAACTTTGTCGGGATTTATGAAAATTCGGATTGGAGTGTGCGCTTGGCGTATTCTTGGGTTTCAGCGTATCTCTCGCCACAGAATACTTTGCGATCTATACGGTACTCACCTCAAGAGTCGGGCTCCTCGCGGGAAACCTATGATTTTGCAAATCACCAAAATAGCTTCGGCCGATGGGATGCTCGTATAAAAAGGAAGCTGAGCTCTTCGGTGTCGGTATCGCTTGATTTGAGTAATATCACGGGGGAATCACAAACACGTTATTTGGAATTTGATAATAACCCTCTTGCTTACAGTCTATCCGAGCCACGGTTAATGCTAAATATAAAATATGCATCTTTCTGAAAATTTCCATCCATATTGTGGTTATTTAAATAATCGACTTCCTTGCAGGCCCTTTTAGCTAAGGGATAAATTTTTGATTGGTTCCTAACTTCGCCTTTTAGTCCTTCATCGTTGGTTTAATCAAACTTCGTAACCAATGCGCTGTAGAATTATCCAACGTGAAGTAGGCATCAATCTCGCTTTGCTGCTGCCAATACTGGTCGCCATTTTTGAAGAGAAATGCGCGCGTTAACATGCGGCGTTTGGGATTGAGTTGTTTGACGACTTTGGCAGGGTTGCCTGCGGCGACGCAGTTGGCAGGGATGTCTTTAGTGACGACTGAGCCAGCACCAATTACGCTATTTTCCCCAATGCTAACACCTTTTGTAATTATTGCGCGGGCTCCAATCCATACGTTATCGCCCAGTGTTACGGCGGCGTTACAGCGAAACGGGCGTAAACGATTATAAAGGCCGTGCCAGTCTGAATCGTGAATTAAAACTTCAGTGGCCAGCATACAATTATCACCGATATCGATTTGAACCATCGATGTAATTTCTACGCCGGGGGCAATTAAGCAGTAGTCACCCATAGTAATTTTACCCTGGTGGGATTTGTCGCCCCAGGTGGTGAGTTTAACGGGTTTGTTGGCCGAACTAATCAGGTGTAAGAAACGACCGGCTTTAATAAACGGGCCGTTTACTTGCAGTGTTCGTGGGGCTAAAAAACGCGCGCCTTTACCGAGTTGGTCAAAGTGAGGGCGAACATGGTAATGGCTATACCAGCGATTCACGCGTGCAAGTAATTTTTTGAGCCAAAAGGGGCGATGGTCTTTGCGCATGATGATTAACCTTTGTTGGGTAGCCAAACCAAATTGGGGAATGCGATCAATAAGGTTAAAACGATTAATTGAATGATCACAAAGGGCCACACTGATCGGTAAATTGTGCCTAAGGAAATTGAGTCGGGCGCGACACTCTTTAAGTAAAAGGCGGCGGGACCAAAGGGCGGCGTAAGGTAAGACATCTGCATGTTCACTGCAAATAAAACACCAAACCAGACGGGGTTGTAGCCTAGCGTCACCACGATAGGGACAAAGATAGGCATGCATAATAAGGCAATGCCGATCCAGTCCATAAATAACCCTAGCACTAATAAGACGGCCATCATTGTGATAATGATAACAATGGGAGGGGCATCTATGCCTAAAATTAAATCCTGAATAAATAAGCTGCCGCCGATTAAGTTATAAATACCCACCAGTAAACTTGCGCCGATACCGACCCAAATGATCATGCCGCAAGCCTCAAGGGTTTGCTTTAGCGCACTTTGAATATCTGCCCACTTTAAGCGGCGGCGCATTAGGGCAACAAGCATTACTGCAGCAACACCTAAACAGGCTGCTTCTGTTATGGAGGCTATGCCCTTATAAATACTGCCTAAAACTAATCCCATCACCAACAAAGGTCCGATAAACCCTTTTAATTTATCGGCTGTAGACATCGAAAATTTTTCGTGAGCTGGCGTTTTTGGGCGGTGTTTGGGGTTGAAGCGGCATTGGCAATAAATATAAACAAGGTAAGCTCCGGCCAACAGCATACCGGGAATAATAGCTGCAATAAATAGGTCGTTAATGGGCGTATGGCTGGTTAGGCCATACACAATTAATACAATGCTGGGCGGTATCATGGTGCCCAGTGAGCCGCCTGCGCAAACGGTGCCTATCGCAATACTTTGGCTGTAACCCATGCGTAACATTTGCGGCAGGGCGATTAACCCGAGCAGAACAATTTCACCCCCGATAATGCCTGACACTGCGGCTAAGCATAAACCGGCGAGTAATGTTTGCAGTGCTAAACCACCGGCTAATTTAGGCGTGCTTGCGCGCATGGCGTTGTACAGCTCTGCTGCTAAGCCTGTGCGGTCTAATAGCGACGCCATAAAAACAAACATCGGCACTGCGACTAAAATATATTCATTTATAAAGCTGAATACACGGCTGGTAAGTAGTGGTGCAGCGTGCCAATCATACCAGCCCAGTGTAACCAGTAGCGCCGTTGCGCCGGTGGCAAAGGCTAACGGAACACCGCACAATGCAAACAGCATAATCAATGAGACGAACAAAAAAGAACCTAAGCCTAAACCGAGTTGCTCGCCCCAAAAAAACACAGCGCCCGCTACGAGGAGTGTAATGGCTATAAGTAGTGCCGGTAGAATCGCTTCGTTTTTGGTTGTTCCGGTTAACAGTGAACTGTGAGTTAAGTAAATCCGTAGCCGTTGCCAGCACTGGCGCATTGCCACGGTAAAGAGTATGGCAAAGGTAATGCAAAGTAGGGTTTTAATAATGGCGGGTGTTGCAGGGTTCCATGCGCTGCCAGTGCCTTCAATACGCCAAAAGCCACTGGGCGTTACCCAGCTATTTATGGCAGCGGGCAAGCTTGCGATAATCATCGCGGCTAAAAATAGGGCGGTAACAACACTGGCGAAGAGCTGCAATTTAGCGAGTGCTTTGGGTTCTTGTGTTATAGGTAGTTGAATTGAAATATGTTGTTGGCGAATGAAAACTTGAATGCCACCTAACAAATAACCGCTGGCTACCAAGGCAATAACACTCTCGTGCACCCAAAGGGTGGGTTGGTGAAAAACATGGCGCGCAATAATTTCCCAAACGCTGGCAGCAAACGCCAGAAAAAATAAGGCCCCGCTAAAGCCGGTGAAATAGCCTAAATAATTATTTTTTATGAGCGAATCTTTCATTGTTGCGCCTCACCAGTCAGTAAACCGTTCGCACGTAAATAAGCGGTAACTGTGGTGAACACCTGCTGGGCCATAGGGCTTCTGCCTGCCCAGTTTTGCCATTGGGATTGTGCTATATCGCGAAAGGCTTTGCGTTCTTCGGGTGACCAGTTAATAACCTCAATGTTAGGGTCTTGCTGCGCTTGTGCCACGGCAACGCGGTCTTTCTCCTCAAGTTCTTGCACCATGTTGATGGCTAACAACTTAACCGATTGTATTAATAATGTTTTATTTTTGTCGGATAAGGATAGCCATATTTCTCGGTTCATCGAGATTTCGACCATGGGCATCGAGTGAAACCCTGGGTAGATGGGGTAGCGTGCAAAGCGGTGCATGCCCTGGCTGTGATTGCTGGCAAAGACGGTGTAGTCGGCGGCATCAATGACGCCTTTTTCTAAGGCGGTATAAACTTCTGACCCTGGTAAGTTAACAGGGCTTGCGCCAGCAGCGGCGAAAATTTCTTGTACCATACCTTCGGGGGCGCGAAGCTTTAAGCCTTTTAAATCGGCTACGCCCGTTAAACGTTTATTGCTTAAAAAAGATTCTAAGCCAGTGGCAGAAGCGCCAATAAATTGCAGCCCATAGGGATTAATCAGGGTGTTGTACAGCTCATATCCTCCTCCGTTATCGATAAAATCTAACATCTGATCTGGTGCGCTCCAGGCGCCCACGAGATTGCCAAGCATCGCAAAAGCAGGGTCTTTACCCGAGAAATATGAAGGGTCTCCAATATGACCATCGAGAATGCCTGCACCCACGGCGTCGAGGGTTTCGTTGTATTGCACTACGGCACCTGCTGGCAGTAGGTGAATAACAATCTCACCATTAGAGCGTCGTTTTACATCGTCAGCCCACTGTTGCTCGATGGCAAAAAAGTCATCGCCCGCAGCGGCCGATGTTTGGAATGTCCATTCAATATGTGAAGCCGTTTTAGTGGTGGGCCTAAGCAAGGCCATTATTCCGACGGCCACAATTGCCGTCAAAATAATAAGGTTTGGGAGGGATTTTGTCGGCATAGATGGCTCTGTTCGAGTGAAGACAGGCATGGTTTGTGATGCCGTAATGGAGTAATTCAGTCGTTTTATGGTGAATTTTGTTCAAAGTTGAAGTTTCGCACATTCACAGAGGCCAATCGAGGCTTAGTCGTGATTTATCGTTAAAGTAACGATAAAACTCATCGCAAGGGCGCGGTGTAGTTATTGGACTTGGCAAGGCGCCTGAACTTGATGGATTGCGGATTGCCCATTGGTTCGTTGTAATATGCTCATTTTTTAACGCATTTATAGAGTACGCTCGGCGTTGCTTTGATTCTTTAGTTTGAATAGCCTAATTCAGCGATGTTCTGGCGTAAGGGGTTGATGGCTTAAGTGGAACGCGTTAATTATTGGTGTCTTTTTTAGGGCATGGTTCGCAGCATAAGTTTAGGGGCAAGTGCTAGTATCGGGATGCTATTATTTATAGCGTATACGGTATGGATGCCTTTACAAAAATTATAAGATCTTAAAGATCACAGGCTTAATCATGAATATGAAACAGGTGTTTACTCAGGCGGCCGCGGCTGCATTTTTTATCCCTAATGTGGTATTGGCTGTTGATGATGGCAGCCAAATGAACGATAAATTTAGGCTTAACTTTGCAGGCTATTTACCACAAGCCAGTAAAACGGCATTGTATTTAACCGGTGATAACAGCGGACCTATTTCTTGGTCTTTAGCGGGGGCTAGCTGCAGCGGTAGCGAAGATACTTTTGTCGCCAACGATAAAAGTTCGGACGATAGCTTTTACCGTATCGATTTTTCACAATGTACCGAGATGGGCGTGGGTTTAAGGTTGACTGTGGGTGCGGATCAGTCGGCGCCGTTTGATATTTCTCCAGACCCTTACGGTAATATCAAATACGAATTTTTTGACTACTTTCAAGATCACGAAACAAGCGCCACTTTTAGTAATGCTAAAAATAATTGGCAGGAGGGTTTAAGTTTAACTTTTTCCTATGTTAAAGATGCTGGCGACAACGGGGCTTATCCAACCAATACGGCAGAAGCGTCTTGGGCATTAATCAATATATTGGAAACTTATCCCGCTATTAATACGTATTACAGTGAAAATATGGCCGGGGCAAAAACGGTTTATGAGCAATTGTTGGTTTTAACGGATCAATTTCGATATGTGTTAAATCACAATGGTCATTTGGCTATTCCTAAGTTTCACACCAATGTTAATGCCACTTGGGCCGCTTGCGCGCCGTACATTAGCGGAACTTGTATTGCCGAACCGGAAACCAAAGCGACTTACGCTACAGCGCGTACACTTGCGGCAATGGCTCGTTTGCACGTGGATTATGGCAGTATTCAAGATGCAAATATTGCGTACCAACAAGCGTTGACGGCATTAAACGGAGCCATGAATAATCCTGTTGTGTGCAACCAAGCTGATGCTTTTGGCGGTGAGGGAGGTTTTTACCCGGATAATGATAATACGAGCTTAATTCGTGATCCGAAATCGAATAATGATAATTGTATTGCACACGAAGATAATACTGAGGACGACCAATACTCGGCATTGGTGGAGGTGTATCTAGCGGCTGAAAAGTTAAATAATTCTGCTGATGCTGCTACTTACAAAACACAGGTAATGAATCATCGACGTTTTAACGAAGTGTCGTCTTATTGGTGGGGCGCTGTTGCTATGGAGGGTGGACTTTCCTTGTTAGCCAATGAAACGTTACATGGCATTAATCTGGAAGCCTTCAAAAACGATTTGCTATCCAAAGCGGATTCTATTTTGGGCTTTCAGTCGGTAGGGTATCCGGGCGTGACTTGGGACCCGAATTCAACGAAGTGGAATACGGGTGATCAAGATACTGTCGATAATAACGTGCGCTGGGGTTCGAATCGCATGGCTTTAAATGATGCTCGCCTATTAATGGCGGCGGCTGAAGTGGAATCGGCACGCAGTAATGCGGATGCTGCCGCAACCTATGCGAGAGGTGCGGTTAGCGTGTTGGATCATATGGCGGGCATGAATGCTATTAATGTTGCGATGTTCACCACCCCGGGGTATGCCCAATTCGAGCATGCAGTTACACGCACCCATGATGGCGCAAACCCTAGCGATAGCTGGCCTGGGAAACTGGTATTAGGGCCAAATAATTGGACCAATGCGGGTGATGGTGCGATGCCTGTTTTTGGTTCACAACCGGGTTTGAAAATGTTTTCACTGACGGGTACCGGGTGGTCGTCCCGTGAAATTTCCATTGATGCCAATGCTTCGCTGGTGCCAGTAGCGTATTTCACAACAGAGGTTGCGCCTGTGCTATTTTCGGCTTCACCGATTAATAGCATTTCTGAGCCGGTGGTGAGTGCACCGTCTGCACCCGTTAATTTAACCGCGGCACTGGTCGGTGAAAATACCGTTACACTTAAATGGTTTGAGGGTGGTAGCGCGAATAATAGGGCTACGACCTATGCGGTTTACTTTTCAGCGGATGGTGTAAAGCCGAATAATCCCGCTGTTATGTTAAGTGCGGCTAATACTCAGTGGATGACGGACGTATTAATACCGAATACAGAATATCGTTTCTGGGTTGAAGCGCAGAACGAGGCGGGTGTTGCGGTAAGCGAAAGCCTTCAAGTACGAACGCAGGAAACGACTACGCCGGCGGAACCGGTGAAAGCGGGGTTTTTCTCGTTGAATTATTTATGGATGTTGCTAGGGATTTTTGGTTTGAGGGTTTACCGAGCGAAGTTATAATTCACACATCGATAAAAAAGGGGCCTGCGCCCCTTTTTACGTTTTAGGGCAGCTCGAGATATAAATCGTGGATAGTTATGGAGATACCGTTAGGTTGGCTGTTAAAGAGTTTTAATTGGAATATTCGACTAACATTTTCCAACACTAACCCCCTTGCGACCATTTCTTTGATGGGAATTCTTACTTCTGTTGTTGTGCCAGCGGCTATGCGCGGTAATGCTATGCTTGGAAATAAATTGCAAGCTCGACCACAGTCGGCGTCAACAATGAATCCCCCTGTAGTATCTTCGCCCCATGAGTTAACGCTGTAATTTAAAACTACTTCACCATGAAAATAATCAGATAAATTTTTAAAGGATGAAAAATTGTTAGATGGATCAGTAAACTGAGTGTAAAGCCATGAGTAACCACCATTGCTCGCGAAATCGGCTTGAATGCCCGAGTCTATATTACTCAGTGTAATCCCCATGCCTTTACCAATTTCAAGTGATTCACTCGCCTGTAAAAGATTAATTGTTTCTGCTGAGTCTGGGCGTGGCGGTTCGTTGATGACCGGACGGCTATAGGATTGGCTCATTCGGATGTTATCGATTTGGTAGGTATGTGCATCTTGTGCCCACCAAGGTTCGCGAAACATAAAAGCGACATCCAATTGGCTAAGGTCAACACCACTTTCAACAAAGTCTGCCAAAGCGACGGTAACCGTTTGCCAGTCATAGGTGGTTGTAATTATTTTTTGCTCGCTAGTGCACGGCCAGCCACACTCTAAACCTAAACTAATGATTCCGTCTTCAGCATCGGTTTGGCGAACATCAAAACTGATTGCACCGTCTTGGTAGTGGGATAAATCTATACGCTTTACCGATGGCGGCCCTAAGTCGTCTGGTGTACCTATGCCAAACCAGCCGTTTGTATTTATTTCGTTGAGTGGATCGTTTGCGCCGAAATGAACTTGAATCACAGTATTGTGTGCTGGGTCTCCAGTGTCGACCATTTCCCAATTAATGTGGCGGTAACCGTTACCGTTAAAATGAATACCGTCGACAACGCCGTCGGGGTGGTCACTTTCGGCTTCATAGCTACGCAGTGCGCCATAGGTAGGGGCGACACAGTCGATAAATAAATCGTCTGGGCCTGCGTCGCAGGCATTCAGTTTGATGTTGATAGCGCCAGTAGTGACTGTGCCGGCTTCGCTGTGCTCAACATGAAAAGTTAATTGCTCGCCGTTCACCACGTTTGATGGCGTTAACATACGCAGTGAAGCGCTGTTCTCGCCATCGATGATGGTGGCTTTTTGGCCTGCGGTTTGTTGCCATTGGAAGGTGCCGGTATTCACATTCAAGATGCTTATTTCAACGTACTGACTATTGAGTGCTGAGATGTCGGGTGCGAGATAGTCAACGCTATTCCCAGTTTGAGTATCGCTTGAGATGCGATCGCTATTACTACCGCAGCCAATCAGTGCGGTTGCTGTTAATAAGATGAGCGCGAATTTGCGCATCGGTTTAGATGAAGATGACGAGCTTTTCCAAGTTGCCATTGTTTTTTGAAACATAAGTAGAGTGCTCTCTTGTATCGGGTCGTGTTTAACGCAGGAAATTGTGTGTTGTGATTGAATAACACCTCAGCGGAGCAACCCCTCCATTTTATTTTGATGTAGGCAGAGGGCGAGGTTCTTCTGGTGCACATTTGGGGCGCCATAATAATTGTTACAAAAATATTTTGTAACAATTTTGCTTTTAACCGATAAAGGGTTGTTAGGAGTTTCGAGTACTTATGGTTTGATGTGTAGACTATTGAAGTAAACTTAATACTTGCTGAGGTCGGGCGTTGGCTTGTGCGAGCATGGCCGAGGCGGCTTGCTGCATGATTTGAGCAGAGCTGAGACGTGCAGTTTCCATTGCGTAATCGGCATCTAAAATCCGAGCGCGGGCACTGCTACTGTTTTCGAGTATGTTGGTTAAGCTTGAAATGGTGAAGTCTAAACGATTGCTGACTGCGCCCAGCTGTGAGCGCGTGTCGTTAATGGTTTCTAAGGCGTTGTCGACGATGGTAATTGCACGTTGTGCCGAGCCTTGCGTAGAGACATCGAGCTGATTGATTGCAGCGCCACTAATTCCGTTACTTTGGCTGCTGTTGGTGTTTTTCCAGCCGGTAGTGCTGAATGCGGCATCACCAACATCCAGTGCAATACGGTTACCGCCTTCTGCACGTAATACAATACCTGCATTAACGTGGCTTCTGTCTTCTACGGCTGCCGAGGCGCCGTTGCTAGCATCGCTGCTTGAATTTAGGAGTAAGGCATTCCCGAGGTCGGCGCGGCCAAAGGCGGTGGCGGCATCTGGGCCGATAGTGGGAACATCATGAAAGGTGATGCCGCGATTAGCCTCAAGTAAAATATCTGTCCCAAGAATACTTGCGCTTACACCCGTTTGGTCGCTAAAGCTGTTTAGCGTATCGGCCATTTCTTGGGCGCTAGTATCATCCCCAATTCCGACTATGGTGGTGCCGTTAATGCCGAAATCACCATAGTTGGTGGTTGACCAGTGATCGAAGTCGAACCCGTCCATGATGAGTGTGGCGTTGGCGTAAGCTTCTGCTGTTACGCCGGTTTGGGCGCTTGCGGCATTTATGGCGTCGATTTTCCCTTTGAGGCTATCGGTGTTGTTGTGGTCGATTTCGATGCTGTTAATGCTTATGTCGCCGCTTCCCCAAGCGGTTTCTGGTGCGGTAATACCGGCACCTTCAATAACCCCCGGCTTGCCCATGCTTTGCAGGCCCAAATTACTGAGGTCGGCGAGTTGCCCTGTTTGGCCTCGGCTGATGGTAATGTCGTCGCCAGAATTTGATTCTAAGACTAAGCGCGCGCTAGCACCGGTGCTGGAGGCTGAATAGCCGTCGGGCAGAGTGAGGGTAAAGTTAATCGATCCGCCGCTTGCAGTATTGGGCAATATGGAGGCCGCGGTTTTACTACCGTTGCCGTAATCGGAGCCTGCAACAGAGCCGGTGTCGGTATCGTTGAGGTTCATTTGGCTGGCAATGCCACCGATGCTGACGCCGGCATAGGTATTGGTGCCGTTGAGGCCATCACTCAAATATTCGTCGGCGGTGTTGGTGAAATAGACTTCAAATTGCGCCAAACCGTTGCCTCCACCCCAGTTTATCCCCATCGCCGCTATGGCGGTATCCAACGATTGATTGAGCTCTAGCTGATCAATGACGTCTTCAATCCCCGTAAATGCCGTATTGGCTGAAATGGCTTCGTCGAGCATTTTAACGGCGGTGTAGCCGGCTGAATATCCTGTGCTGCTAGATGGGGAACCTGGAGTTGTTTTAAGGGCGGCGGCAACGGCCGCAATGCCAACGGATGTTGGGTTGGCGACGGGGGTGTTAGCGTTAATGTCGCCGACTACGCGTTCATCGGCACCGTGTAAAAATTCAGCTAAGCCTTCACTAAACCAACCTGGCAGGGCGCCATTCACTGCATTGGGTACGCTAGCGGCCATAACGGCATGCACCATTTCGTGTGCAATGATGCGGTCGTTATAGAGTGGCGCGGAGCCCTCGGCAGAGACAAAATCGGCGAGATCAATAATCAGTTTTAAATTGGCCGGATCGTTCCATACCGCGGCAATACCGTTACCAACGCCGTCGCTGGTGAGTGTGGCTTGTTGTGCGGGGGATAAACCCGTGACATCTCCTGTGAGGCTCCCATCGGTTTCGGCGAAAATAAGGTCGATTTCGGTATTGGCGCCTGCGCTAAGGTCAAAAAATGTGGTCATCAGCGTTTCGGCTTCACGCATCCAATAGCTGGTTAAACCGTTAATGACCGATTGTTCTACAGAGCTGCCCGCTAAGCTAGCACCGCCCAGCCCGGCGGCGCTGCCGGTTGAATCGTTTAGCGTGAGATTGGCAATGTCT
>NZ_CEXWTU010000005.1:0-9155 GCF_982758155.1 Marinagarivorans sp.
CGTCCAAGCTCTTACCGTTAACAGCAATAACGCCGCTACCTTGAGTGATGAATACACGTGCGGTCGAAGTTTTACGACGACCCGTACCGTAGAATTGTTCAGCAGACATAATCAGCTTCCGTTAAATGTTAAGCGCTTTGGGTTGTTGGGCTGAATGCGGGTGAGACTCACCAGCATAAACTTTCAGCTTCCTGTACATCGCACGACCTAACGGGCCTTTAGGCAACATGCCCTTAACCGCGATTTGGACTGGACTTTCAGGGGCTTTTGCCATTAACTTTTCAAAGCTGATTGACTTGATGCCACCGATGTAACCGGTGTGGTGATAGTACATTTTATCTTTTGCTTTCTTACCCGTCACATGGACTTTATCGGCATTGATTACAACAATGTAATCGCCGGTGTCCACGTGAGGAGTAAATTCTGGCTTGTGCTTACCGCGTAAACGGTGCGCAATCTCAGAGGACATGCGTCCAAGAGTTTTGCCAGTTGCATCGATAACGTACCAGTCACGTTTTACTGTTTCAGGTTTGGCACTGTATGTCTTCATGTTTTAGGCCTTCAAACGTATGGGTACAAATTTAGAACTCAGTAACACAATAATATTACCAAGCGTAACGAGAGGTTTAGGCGCCATCCAAAACACCACCTCCAAGCTTTGACTAGCCAAAGACTCACCAAAGTAAGCAGCGCATCCAGCGCCACAGACTGTTCATTGAACAGTCAAAAAAGGAGCGCGGATTCTATAGGAACCAAAAACAAAAGACAAGACAATTAAACAAAAATCGACTAGGGCTTGTGCGGTCGAGCCAAATACTCCTCGCTTTGCATTTCCAGCAAGCGGCTTTGTGTGCGCTGAAACTCAAAGGATAATCTACCATCATTACTATAAAGCTGATCTATTGGCTGCTCAGCGGATAGAACCAACTTTACCGCCCGATCATAAAACTCATCCACCAGGTAAATAAAGCGGCGCGCCTGATCATCATTCCCCACGCCCAACTGAGGCAACTCCGACACAATCACTGCATGAAACTCCCTTGCTATCTCTATATAGTCTCGCTGGGAGCGCGGCCCGTCACACAGCGCGTTAAAGGTAAACCAGGCAACATCTTCAGCGATCTGCACAGCTTTTATCGGCCTACCCTCAATCATAATTACCGGTGCTTCCTCTGCTTTAACAGCGTCTGGCGCTAAACGATTAAAGATGGACAATAGCGCCGACAACGAAACCTCATTATGCGGCGTGTAATATAAAGAGGCCTGCTTAAGGGCGCGCAAGCGATAATCGACTCCGCCATCTACATTTAACACGTCGGTATTTTTAAGCAATAAGCCGATAGCAGGCAAAAAGTTATCGCGCTGCAAGCCGTCTTTATATAAACCTTGAGGCTCGATATTAGACGTTGCAATCAAACACACACCTTTTGCAAAAAGCGCATCCAGTAGGCCAGCCAAAAGCATAGCGTCGGTGATATCGGTAACAAAAAACTCGTCAAAGCATATTACCTTTGCTTCATTCGAAATTTTCTCAGCGACTAGCAAAAGTGGGTTTTTCTGACCACCAAGCTCGGCAAGCTCCTGATGAATGCGGCGCATAAAGCGGTGAAAGTGTGTACGCATCTTTTGCTCAAACGGCAACGCATCAAAAAACACGTCCATCAAGTAAGTCTTCCCGCGCCCTACCCCACCCCACATATACAAGCCTTTTACAAAAGCGGGCCGCTTACCGATAGCGTGTTGCCACCAACTCAATTTAGGCCGAGCCAGCAAGCAATCATAAACAAACTGCAAAGCCTCCACGGCAGCGGCCTGCTCAGGGTCCGACGTGAATCCATCTAACGACAGATCTTGATGATAACGCTGAGTAGGTGTAAGTAATGAATGAGGATTCGACACAACATCTGCCTTGCAACAAAAAGTAAGTTGAATTGTAAAGCACTGCGCCATAAACGCAAAAAGCCGCGCAATGCGCGGCTTTTTGCTTGAGTCAATCGACTTAGTTGCAACCAATAGGATTTGATGAGACGACTAGATTGTCAACTATCGCCGAACCTGCACCACCACCATAACCTATTAAAATCGACTGAATATCAAACGTACGACGTGAATCCGGCCAGCTTGTATCAAAACCAGATAATCCATCGTTATCTATCTCTAAGCCCGTAACCTCATTACCGTCAGCCCAAAATTTGATAACCTTATTGATTTTATCGACCATAACCTCATAACAAGCCCACGTCTCATATTCAAATTTAACCGTCGCATTTTTAATTTGCTGAGAACGGACAGGATCACCATCGTAAATATCTGGAGAGTTAGGGTCTCCATCTCCAACATTCCACGCCAACAAATCTTTAACCTGCTGTTGATCTCCAATTCGTATACGCATAGAAGACCCAATATCTGCACTTCTCGCAGTGGGCTCAAGCAAAGTAAACCAACGCAAATTTCCCGAGGTTGGCGTCACGTTGACATCATACTTGACGTAAATTTTATCCATCGACCCAATATTTGGTGCGCCAACCCACCCAGTACAGTGGCCCGCGGTAGAAACGACCTTCACTGCTTGACCAGAGCGCCCCTGAACAAGCGAAAACTGAGGCTGATTACCAGGATCGCTGCAATCAGATTTCACAATTTTCAACGACTCTGGCACACTCACTAAGCTGTCAAAATCATTGCAATACTGAGCGCCATTACACCCCTCACCAGCTACGGGCGCACTACTATTCAACCCACCAGCCGAAGAAGACTGGCCACCACCCCCAGACTCTTCATACCGCACTTCAAAAGTCCGAATGGAAATATTCACCTCTTTGAAGTCTTCTTCAGGCTTATTATCTAAACTCGGCCAAGCCTCATAACCATAGATATTACGAACCACGCTTCCATAAGTTTCAGCGGGGCCAGAGCCTTTCGTTTCTGGGTTCAAATATATTGTTGCAGCGTTAGCACTATTAGCATTAGACAAAGAGACGGCTTCTTTAACCCAAGGCGCACCAGTCCAAAAATAGAGATCATCCTTTTGTATCGTCACACGAACCCACTGATCAGCATAAACATCCTGATCAACCTCGAAATACACTTCACCACGAGTACTATTATCGTTAGCATCAGGGTTATTTAAGGTTAAACCGAAAGCAACTTTACCTCCATCTAAATTAGTGACTCCACCCTGCCCTGATAAAGTCGCACCGTAAAGACTCCCTAAATCAGATACCGACGGAACATCCGTCTTATTACTATTAATTCTTAACTCAATAACGATACTTTTTATGTCGCCCACAGAGCGGTTTAAACCCGTATTGAATCCATTGGAGTGCTGACCATCTGTATCACGAAGCTTTTTAAGCCAGGTACCCGTATGTATTGAGCGGTTATTACAGTTCGAATCCTGAGAAATTCGGTTATTACCAAGATTATAATCAGCGCCGACACTCAACCCCGAAAGGTTATCGTACTCGCTAGAGCCATAGTTTTTTGCAAAGAAACCATTAGCAAAGCCACCACTGCCATCAAAAAAGGTGGTTGCACTCCCAGTGTAATCATCAGGATCGGTGCAACCAATTTTTTCAATGGTGTAAGGAAAATCTTGAGCCGCTACCGAAGAGCTACTAACGGCACCTGAAGAACTTGCAGGAATTGAAGAAACAGGTGCAGAACTACTTGAAACCTCACTAGAAGAGCTAACTAATTGAACACTAGACGAGCTTTCAACAGCAATAGAGCTTGAGAATTCCACTGCGCTGCTAGAGTCAATCGGCGGATCATCAACTGCAACACAGGCAGATAAACCCACTGAAGCTACAGCGACCAGTGTTGTGCGCCAATTTGTTGCTATGAAATGTTTAAGAGTAGTACTCGGCATAAATTTCCCTCCAACGAGACAATACATCGTTAAATTAGACGACAAACAAAAACAATAACCAAAAGGTATGCAATTTTTGCTGACTCAAAAGAGGGGCATCATAAGTAAACACCCGCGAACACTCAAGGACGCAGGTATCAAAGCGAGGGATTGAACTGGATTTGGGCGCCAAACCACCAGCATTTTAACGATAATGGCGCATAAAATTTGTATATAGGAATACAGGCGCTAAACGATTAATTCTCCTACCGCCGATGCCACTGCATCGATCAAGGCATCAATCTGATGGTGCTTCATTTTCATGCTGGCTTTATTCACAATAAGGCGTGAACTCACTGTAGCAATTTCTTCCCGCGCCTCCAAGCCATTGGCGATCAAGGTATTACCGGTATCCACAATATCGACAATCTCATCCGCCAAACCCAGAACCGGAGCCAATTCCATTGCACCATACAGTTTGATCACATCAACCTGACGCCCTTGCTCTGCATAATAACGCTTAGCAATATTGACGAATTTGGTCGCTATTTTTAAGCGACCTTTAGGTAGTACCTGCCCTTTCATGCCTGCAGTCATCAAACGACAACGCGCAATATTAAGGTCAAGAGGCTCGTAAAAACTGTTTCCGCCGTGCTCCATCAACATATCTTTACCCGATACACCAACATCTGCAGCGCCAAACTCAACGTAAGTCGGTACATCTACACCGCGCAAAATTAAAAAACGTACATCGGGGGACGTCGTCTCAAACGTTAACTTTCGGCTTTTACTAATATCTTCTAAGGGCTCAATGCCTGCAGCTGCAAATAACGGCAGTGTTTCTTTTAAAATGCGCCCTTTCGTGAGCGCAATCGTCAACTGTGACATAACATCCTCAAATAGGGAAAACCCTACGATTTAATTTCTACAGACTAAAAGCGCTTCAACTACCGTGTAGCATTACACGCATGCAACGGCTAACCTTCAACAACACGGCGAATGGTCCCGCCCAAAGCCCTAACCTTTTCTTCAATACACTCATAACCGCGATCGATATGGTAAATACGATCCACCAAGGTATCACCATCAGCTACCAAACCGGCAATCACTAAACTTGCCGATGCCCGCAAATCACTCGCCATGACGGGAGCCGCCTTCAATCGCTCAACACCTCGAATAATGCAAGTATTACCCTCCAAGGTGATATTGGCACCCATGCGATTTAACTCATGCACCTGAATCAAACGGTTTTCGAAAATGGTCTCAACCACAGTTGATGTGCCCTCAGCCACAGCATTCATTGCCGTAAACTGGGACTGCATATCCGTAGGGAACGCCGGATAGGGTGCCGTTTTTAAACTCACCGCTTTTGGCCGCTGCCCTTTCATGTCTAACTCGATCCAGTCATCACCCGAAGTGATATGTGCACCAGCTTCTTCCAGTTTCATAAGCACAGCATCAAGGATATTGGCTTGAGTATCGCGTAAACGAATGCGGCCACGCGTAGCCGCTGCGGCAACAAGGTAAGTCCCTGTTTCGATTCGGTCAGGCATAACTGAATAACTACAACCCTCTAAACGCTCAACGCCATGTACAGTTAAGCGATCAGAACCTATGCCCTCAATTTTTGCTCCCATCGCCACCAAAAAGTTAGCAAGGTCAACAATCTCAGGCTCTCGCGCAGCGTTTTCAAGCACTGTTTTACCTTTCGCCAGCGTGGCAGCCATCAACAAGTTCTCGGTGCCGCCTACAGTCACCACATCCATGAAAATGTGAGCACCTTTAAGGCCCTCTGGAGCACGAGCGCGAATATAACCGCCATCCACTTCAATCGTCGCGCCCATTGCTTCCAACCCTTTCAGGTGAATATCAACGGGGCGACTACCGATTGCGCAGCCACCAGGAAAGGAAACGTCCGCCTTGCCGAATCGAGCCAGCATAGGGCCAAGCACTAAAATAGAAGCGCGCATGGTACGAACAAGATCGTACGGTGCCTCATATTCAGTCATGGTGCTCACATCGATCTCGACCGTCATACGCTCGGTAATCGTAATGCCAACCCCCATACAACGCAGCAGAGCCAACATCGTAGTAACATCATTCAAATGGGGAAGGTTAAACAAATGCACAGGCGTCTCTGCCAATAGCGTTGCCGCCATAATCGGTAGCGCAGCATTTTTAGAACCAGAAATACGAATTTCACCGCTGAGGCTTCCGCCCCCGGTAATCAATAGTTTATCCATGAAGGGTATCCGAGCATTACGCCCTTATGCTTGAGAAGGCCGCTCGGCGGGTGTGTAGGTTTTCATATGCACAGCGTGGATTTCACCGCTGGCAATAACATCTTGTAAGGCGCCGTAGACCAACTGCTGTCGCTTTACGGCATTCAAACCGTCAAATGCCTCACTCACAACAACCAAGTGCACATGGCTGCCGTCAACCTTAACTTCAACATCACAGTTGGCGATCGCTTGATCGATTAGCGCCTTTACATTTTCAACTTGCATAAATCACCCTTCCAGTAACGCCGCTAACCACATTGCTAATACCTCAGTCAGTAAAAGCCTGTTAGCGCTCGCAAAAACGCGCTAGTTTAATCAAAACCAGCGCATCATGCATCTACGCGATACAGAGAAAGTGAGATTAGACTCATCAACGGCAAATTAGCTCGCCGATTTACCCCACCCAGCGACCACTTTATCAATCTTGTTATTGTGCTGACGCATCGCTTGCGCAAACTGATCCCTGAAGCTTTTACCTAAGTTAATCCCATTCAGCACAACGTTGATAAGCTTCCACTCTCCACTTTTACTTCGCGCCATAGTGTAGGAAACCACGTGAATACCATCCTTGCTTTTAACCTCTTGAATCACTTCAACTTTACGCTGACCATCGATTTTGGCATCAGGAGGAATAACCGCTATATCAAAGTCGGAATAGTTCGCCATACCCTTAGCAAAGGTCTCAACCATCGTCGCTTTAAAAACAGCTGCAAAGGCTTCTCTTTGAGATTCACTCGCCTCGGTGTAGTGGTTGGCCATAACAACTTTAGCAATGTAATCAAACGCTACAACCGACTCCAACAGCGCCGAGACCTTGCCATAATAGGCATCGGGGTCACGTTTTAAGAGATCTTTACTGCTATTTATGAACGCAACCGTTTCTTCGGTCACACCGCTGACAACCTCATGCGCCGTGAGCGGTTGCGCTTCCACTTTAGCGGCCGATTGAGCGAAACCCAAACTACTCCAGAGACACGCTGCCACAATTAATAAAGACCGAGACCATACCGCCGCCATTTACCTTCTCCTGATTCCAATTAAAAATATAAGTCACTAAGACTAAATAGTTTACCCCATTTAATCTGAACACAACCCAAACGCGCGCATTGGAACACATCTTAAATGCAAAGTTTACTCACATTTAAAAAAAGGGGGGTTAGAGCAAAGCAAGCCCAAAATAGGATTGGCGGCGATGGCTTGCACGCCCTGCTCTTTAAGGATTTTTGCGGTTTGCATTTTGAGTAGCTGACATTAGATCCCGTCACCAGTAACATGTGCGCCCATTCAATCGTGTTATTCAGCCCAGGAGCATAGACATGCCAGAATTACTGCCCGCCGCGCTTGCCATTCTCGCGGGTTTTATTGGTTTAGTCTGGAGCGCTGATCGCTTTGTGGGCGCCAGCGCGTCCATTGCCAAGCTTGCAGGGCTATCGCCGTTAATTATTGGTTTAACCATTGTATCGCTTGGCACTTCGGCGCCCGAAATCATGGTTTCCGTTAGCGCAGCACTAAAGGGCGCTGGCGACCTTGCCGTCGGTAATGCACTAGGTTCAAACTTAGCCAACATTGGCATGGTCCTAGGCGTAACAGCACTCATCGCCCGCCTACCCATACAAAAGCACTTACTGACCTGCGAACTACCCGTATTACTTGTTGTTACTGCCGCTGCGGGCTTTGTTTTATACGATGCCAAGCTTACCTTCATCGACGGCATTATCCTCGCTGGGCTACTCATCCCCGTCATGCTATTTATTATTCGCGCTAAAACACGCGGCCTTACGCCAGGTGAAGTTGTCGCCGAGGAAGAAGAAATACCTGAAATGTCAAAAGGCCGCGCAACGCTGTGGTTTGTCATTGGCTTAGCGGTATTAATTGGCAGCGCCGAGCTTCTCGTCTTCGGGGCAGAAACCACCGCACTCGCGTTCGGCGTAAGCCCGCTAATTGTCGGCTTAACGGTTATTGCCATAGGCACTAGCCTGCCCGAATTAGCCGCATCGGTTATGAGCGCCCTTAAAGGTCATCACGATATTGCACTGGGCAATATCATTGGTTCCAACATTTTCAATTTATTAGCCGTAATGGCTGTACCTGGACTTATTCAAACCACGAATATAGATCCAGCAGCATTTTATCGAGATTATGCCAGCATGGCAGGGCTCACTGTACTTCTAGCGCTCGGAATGGCAGCCGCTTACTGGCTTCGCTCAGACAAAAGTAAAGCCGGTATCGGCTGGCCCTTTGGGCTAGCAATGATAGGCCTTTATGCCGGCTACTATGTAATACTGTACCAAACAACCACTTAATTTTCGTGATATTGCCACACACCATAACGAGTAATATCACGACGGCACCGCTAACTTGCACCGACAAATACCCTGATACCCTATGAGCAATAAAACCACACCGCAGCAATTTATCGACGCCGGAAAAAGCACGGTAAACATAGAACAAAATGCGGTTAATGCACTGGCGCTTAAAATCGATGACAGCTTTGCTCAAGCCTGCGAGCGCCTTTTTCACTGCAAAGGCCGCGTTGTGGTCATGGGCGTTGGCAAGTCTGGGCATGTAGGAAAAAAAATCGCTGCAACATTTGCTAGCACCGGAACACCCGCATTTTTTGTTCACCCCGGAGAGGCAGGCCACGGTGATCTAGGCATGATAACCCGCGACGACATTGTTTTAACCTTATCTAATTCCGGTAATTCCGCTGAAATTTTAGCCCTCCTACCCGCACTAAAACGCCAAGGTATTGCAGTGATTAGCATGGTCGGCAATACCGACTCCGCTTTAGCAAAAGGTGCCGATATCGTATTAGACGCCAGCGTAGAGAAAGAAGCCTGCCCCTTAAATTTAGCACCCACCGCCAGCACAACAGTGGCAATGGTAATGGGAGATGCCCTCGCGGTTGCACTCCTAGAAGCTAGGCAGTTTACGCGCGATGATTTTGCTCGCTCACACCCTGGTGGCACCTTAGGGCGCCGCCTGTTATTACGCGTCCAAGATGTAATGCGCAGTGACGGCGA